>CALBLB010000139.1 GCA_937896115.1 uncultured Succinatimonas sp. | reverse complement strand
CCTCCGAATTTTGTTACCATTTTGGTTTCTTCAAAGCTTCTTGGTAGAGCTTTTCATGTTCTTGACAGGGATAAGATCATAAAAGCGCTCAGCCTTGACGGTATGATTGATTCATCACGTTAAAACTCAAAATAAAAAATTTTTGAACGCGAAGTAAATCGCTATCTGCCATGAGCAGGCACTTTACACAATCAAATTTTATCCACTGAAACTCAATCTTATAAGGTTTGGGTTAAAATACCCGCATTCTTCACCACTTTGTCTTTTAATCAGGATAAATCATCATGGCTGACATGAAGCTCTTCGCCGGGAACAGCGTTCCCGAACTGGCAAAAAAAATCGCCGACCGCCTTTACACCAAGATTGGCGATGCCACCGTCGATACTTTCAGTGACGGCGAAATACACGTACAGATCAATGAAAATGTACGTGGCGACGATATCTTCATCATCCAATCAACTTGTGCTCCCACGAATGACAACCTTATGGAGCTGATCGTTATGATCGACGCTATGCGCCGTGCCTCAGCCGGTCGTATTACTGCCGTCATTCCTTATTTCGGTTATGCCCGTCAGGACCGCCGTCTGCGTTCAGCCAGAGTTCCCATCACTGCTAAAGTTGTCGCAGACTTTTTATCTTCAGTAGGCGTTGATCGCGTGTTGACGGTTGATTTACATGCCGAGCAGATCCAAGGATTCTTCGATGTACCTGTGGATAACTGCTTCTCAAGTCAAATCTTTGTTGATGACATGCTTTCTTTAAAGCTTGAGAACCCTTGCGTAGTCTCTCCGGACATGGGCGGAGTCGTTCGAACCCGTGCCATAGCAAAATTGCTGAACAATGCCGACATCGCCATAATTGACAAACGTCGTCCGCGTCCCAACGTCTCTGAGGTCATGAATTTGATCGGAGAGGTAAAAGATCGCGACTGCATTATCGTTGACGATATATGCGACACCGCAGGGACCTTATGCAAAGCCGCCGCTGCTTTGAAAGAACGCGGAGCCAAACGTGTGTATGCTTATGTAACCCACCCTGTACTTTCAGGTCAAGCTTACGATAACGTTTCCTCTTCAGTAATAGATACACTGGTTGTTTCTGATTCCATACCTCCGACCCAGCGTTTCCAGGCTCTTGGCAACTTCCGCCAACTTACGTTAGCTCCTATGCTTGCAGAAGCCATACGTCGTATCAACAACGAAGAGTCGATTTCGGCTATGTTCCAGTCCGGAATGTAGCACCATCTCCTACCTGACAAAAAAATCCCGCCACTGAGGCGGGATCTGCAAAAGCCGGCCTGAAGACCGGCTTTAATCATTCTACAAACTTACCATGACAGTTTTTAAACTTTTTCCCAGAGCCGCAAGGACAAGGATCATTCCTGCCTATATGCATGCCGGCATAAAGTTTAGCCTCCTCACGCATTTTTTCCTCTTGTGCTGAAGCCTGCTCTTGTGTAGCCTTTTGTTCAGCTTCAGCCTGTTCTTCCTCAGGAGTACGCAATCTTACCTGAATACGACACAAAAGCGAGACGACCTGGAATTTAAGGTTTTCAAGCATTTCAGAAAACAACTTGAATGAGGCGATCTTATATTCACTCTTGGGGTTCTTTTGTGCATATCCTTGTAAACCTATACCTTGACGCATATAGTCCATGGCGGCCAAATGTTCTTTCCAAAGATTATCTATACACTGAAGCATTACGCTCTTTTCAAGACTCTTACGATTATCTTCCCCGATCAAATCGCATTTCTTTTGATATGCTTCCTTAGCGGTTGCAAGGATCTTATCTCTAATATCCTGCTCAACGAGCTTGTCATTTTCTTTCAGCCACTCGCGTACTGGACACGCTATCAAGAAATTGGCCAACAAACGTTTTTCAAGTTCTTCTGTTTTCCAGCTATCCGGCAATGAATTCGGTTCAATGTACTTATCAATCACTGAATTGATAACATCGCCGAAAATAGTTTCCACGGTTTCGTGAATATCTTCACCGTCCAATAACGCATTACGTTCCTCGTAAATCACCTTGCGTTGCTGGTTGGCAACATCATCATACTCCAGAAGACTCTTACGTATATCAAAATTGCGTGTCTCCACCTTTCGTTGAGCCGATTCTATAGCTCTGGTAATAAATTTATGTTCAAGCGGCTGACCATCTTCCATTCCCATTCGTTTCATGAAGTTCTTAAGTTTTTCAGAACCAAAAAGCTTCATGAGATTATCATCCATGGAAAGATAGAAACGAGATGAGCCGGGATCACCCTGACGTCCTGCACGACCGCGCAACTGATTATCAATTCGGCGTGATTCATGACGTTCTGAACCGATGATATGCAGACCGCCTGATTTCAGCACGGCATCATGTCGTTCCTGCCATTCTTTCTTTACCCTTGCAACATCTTCAGGCGCAGGTGAATCTCCAAGTGCTGCAAGATCTGCCTGCAGGTTTCCGCCAAGGACAATATCAGTACCGCGACCGGCCATATTAGTTGCGATGGTAACCGTGCCGGGACGACCTGCCTGAGCCACTATATGAGCTTCCTGCTCATGGAATTTTGCGTTTAAGACCTGATGCGGAATATGCTGAGCATCAAGCATGGCAGAAAGTTTTTCTGAATTTTCTATCGAAATAGTACCGACCAATACCGGAGCCCCTGTTGCAACGGTTTTCTTGATATCCTCGATAATTGCCTTGTATTTCTGATCCTCGGTAAGATAAATAAGATCAGGAAGATTCTTATCATAGGTTTGTTTGTGGGTAAAACCACGGTTCTCAACCCGTATATCTGTTGAAACTCGTAAGCTTCGGTATCAGCCGTACCGGTCATACCGGCCAGTTTTTTGTACATACGGAAATAATTTTGGAAAGTAATCGATGCCAAAGTCTGATTTTCAGCACGAACTTCGCAACCTTCCTTAGCCTCGATAGCCTGATGTAATCCGTCAGACCAACGACGTCCCTGCATCTTTCTGCCGGTATGCTCGTCAATGATCACGATCTGACCGTTATCAACCACATAATCAACATCACGTTTAAACAACGTATGAGCGCGCAAAGCAGCCATCACATGATGCAATAACGCAATGTGAGATGAGGAGAAAAGCTTCTCACCTTCTGGTAATAATCCAGCGTCCGTTAAAAGTTTCTCGATCTTTATCTGCCCGCGTTCAGTAAGATAAGCCTGCCTTAATTTAAGATCGAGAGTATAGTCACCATCACCGGTATAGTCCTCGGTATCTTCCTTCTCTTGGAAAATAAGTCCAGGAATAAGCTTATCTACCGCGTAATAAAGCTTTGAGTCATTTTCTGAAGGACCTGAAATGATCAGCGGTGTACGGGCTTCATCGATAAGTACTGAATCGACTTCATCGACCAAAGCATAATTTAATTTACGCTGCACTCGCTGTTGCGCGGTGTAAGCCATGTTGTCACGTAAATAGTCGAAACCGAATTCATTATTGGTTCCGTAAGTTACATCACATGCATAAGCCTGACGTTTCTCTTCAGGACTCATACCTGGGATATTTACTCCCACCGTCATACCAAAGAAAGTATAAAAAGGACGCGACCAGTCGCAGTCACGTCTTGCCAGATAATCGTTTACCGTAACAACATGAACACCATCACCTGACAAGGCATTTAAGTAGCATGGCAGTAAAGCTGTCAGCGTTTTACCTTCGCCGGTTTTCATTTCGGCGATCTGATTTGCATTTAAGACGATGCCTCCCATAAGCTGCACATCAAAAGGACGTAACCCTAATGTACGTTTGGCAGCCTCTCTGCACGCGGCAAAGACATCCGGCAAAATATCTTCGCAACTTTTTCCTGCTTTTAACTGTTCCCTAAACTGCTCTGTAAGTTTGGGGAAATCCTCATCCTTCAATGCCTGATATTTATTTTCCAATGCATTAATGGATTTAACGGTTTTTTTTAGCCTGCGTACGATGCGCTCGTTGCTGCTGCCTATAATTTTGGTGACTAAAGTAGTTACGAACATAATTTTTCTGTAAGGATTACTGTACCGAGTCATTCTCGGTAACACATTTTGCTCTTACCGCAAACATATACGGAGAACGGTGCTTTTAAAATTGGAACAATGATAACTTACTTTCATGCTCTGTGTCAGAAAATGAAATACAAGAGTTGTATAGAACACGAAAATTTTGATTTTGGACAGGATTTAGATATAAAAAAAGCACCTTTAGGTGCTTTCTATTATCTGGAGCGGGAAACGGAGCTCGAATCCGCGACCCTAACCATGGCAAGGTTATGCTCTACCAACTGAGCTATTCCCGCATCCACGGTCGCACATTATATAGATTTATTTTGAATATTCAAGAAAATTTTTTAAATTTTTGATTTATTCTTATAAATCAACATATTAATTAAATTCAGTTTTTTGACATTGTCCGGGGATTTTTCTTTCATTTTGGCACTACAATTATCTTTAAATCACAGTCTCACCAAAATGCAAAGTATTCATCCAAGATGCACGAAAAGATAGTGCAAAAAGAAGCTTTACCGTTAGCGAGGTTGCTAATCTAACTTATGTTCGTGCAAATAAAAAAATCGGGCGGAGCCGAATACATCTACATAATAGAGTCATTCCGCAAGAACGGAGCAGTAGCTCATCGTACTGTTAAGAAACTTGGCAGACTTGATCTTTTTTTGGAAAAAGATCCGGAAGCCTTGGAAAAACTGCGCGAAGAAGTACGACGCAATTCCCGTGAATTACGCACCTTCAGCACCGCAAGGACGGTATCACAGATTAGATCTTTGGCTATAAAAAAAGAACAGCAAGAATTGCAAGACGGTATGCCTTCGCTGAATTACTCTTCATTTGTACTAAAGGCGGTATGGTGCGGCTGTCTTAAACTTGATTACCGTTTGAACTATCTGCAAAGACGCTATCATCAAAAATTAAATTTAAATTTAAATCAAACCTTTTTTGAAAGAGCTCTTGCCAGGATCCTTAAATTCGAAAACACAGGCTTAAAATTCGGCATAGAAACCGCAATCATGTCCTCGTGTTTTAACCCAGAAGATCCCCTAGCAGATGCCGACGGTTTTTTGCGCCTTTTAAGTACGGAACGTTTTCGCATTCTAAATTTCGTTCGCGATCATCTGCAATCGGATCACGGAATAGATCCTGAAAAAATAAGACCTCAGGATATAGACGACAAAACTTACGAAAAATTGCTTCACGATAATAATGAAGATCCGATTTTTGGTCGTTTTACTTTTGAGATGGTAGCAAATGCGGTAGTACGTGTACTTGAAAAGAAAGTTGCTGACGCAGGTATCACTACCGACTTTCATGAAATTAAAAATTCGTTAAGACGTGCTTTACTACTGGTTGATTATCCGGTAGGCGGCGACGGTCCCATACTCTATATAAAAGCTAACAACGGTCATTACGTTCGCACCATGAATAATATTATGACTGCACTAGGCTTATTGCCGCTTTTAAACATTCAAGATAAAACCGAACTTTCAAGAAGGTTGCGCACAAAGTTCACCTCCGACGAACAAATCATTCCTCCGATGATGTATGCGCATTTGATCGCAACAGGTGAAAATTCTGACAATTAAAAATCTACATGCATACGTAACTGACGATAACATCATCCGTCTGCTAGAATCTTTAATCAATCACAAGGCCTTATTTCAGGATCATCCATGTCTTTAACTAACACATTATTGAAATTTTTTGACTACGCCATGCCGTTTTCAACTCTCACCAAACTGATGGGACGACTTGCTGAAGCAAAAATGGGCAAAATTTCAGCCTTTTTGATCCGCGATTTCATCAAGGCCTACCATATAAACCTTGAAGAATGCCAAAATCCAGATCCGGCAAGTTACGCAACATTTAACGAGTTTTTTATAAGAAAACTGCGAAAAGATGCCCGTCCGATTGCCGATAAATGTTTGGGAATATCCCCTGTTGACGGAACGGTGGGTGCTTGCGGCACCATCACCGCAGGACGGCTTATACAAGCAAAAGGCATAGACTATTCCTTCAAAGCTTTGATGGGAGGTGACAGCCAGGACTGCGCTCCTTTTGAAAACGGCAAATTTGCAACCTTATATCTTTCTCCGTCAAATTATCACCGCGTTCACATGCCTATAGACGCAACTTTGGTAAAAACCATTCATATACCGGGACGTCATTTTCCCGTAGGAAAACGCAATACCTCCCATATGCCCGGGCTTTACACGGCCAATGAACGTCTTGTCTGTATATTCGAAACTCAAGACGGTCCTTTTTGCCTGATTTTTGTAGGAGCTGCCATTGTAGGCAGTATTCATACCAGCTGGTCCGGTACCGTAAAGCGTCGTAAAGGACTTGGGATTAAATATTACGAACCGGATCAACACTCTTTCTTAAAAGGTGAAGAGATAGGTTATTTCTGTTTCGGTTCCACCGTAATATGCATGTGGCCGGAAAGTTTTGGCGATTTCACCGATAATATCGTTGAAGGCACACCTATTCATATGGGACAACCTCTATGCCGTTAAATTTCCATCAGGCTAGATCTGCGATCTAAAATGCGGCATAGCCCGCAAGATTTAGACTACACAACAGGCTGCATACAAATGCAGCCTTGTTTTCATATATAATTACAACGATTTTTTGCTTGCTGTCCGACTGTGTCTGCCCAAAACAGGCAAACGCAGCGCGGATCATTAGGAGATTCACGTGGAAAAATATCAATACGATGTTGCGATCGTGGGTGCCGGCGGAGCTGGTCTTCGTGCTGCCATTGCAGTTGCGCAGGCTGATCCCAAGCTTCGCATTGCACTCATTTCCAAAGTATACCCTATGCGTTCACACACTGTTGCCGCAGAAGGCGGCGCTGCCGGTGTAGTTCGCGAAGACGACTCGTTACAAAAGCACTTTGAAGACACCGTTGCCGGCGGCGACTGGTTGTGCGAGCAGGATGTAGTCGAATACTTTGTCCGTCACACCACCCCCGAGCTTTATCAGCTCGAACACTGGGGCTGTCCTTGGTCACGTAAGCCTAACGGCGACGTCAACGTTCGTCGTTTCGGCGGCATGAAGGTGCCTCGCACTTGGTTCGCAGCCGATAAATCCGGCTTCCACATGCTCCATACTTTATTCCAGACTTCCGTCTCTTTCCCGTCCATTGAGCGTTTTGACGAACACTTTGTTCTCGACCTCTTGGTAGAAGACGGTGTGTGCCGCGGCGTGGTCTGTTACGATCTTCAGAACGGCATTTTCCGCCAAATCAACGCAAAAGCCGTATTTTTAGCCACTGGCGGTGCCGGACGTTGCTATCTGTTCAACACCAACGGCGGTATCGTTACCGGTGACGGACAGGCTTTGGCTTACCGTCACGGCGTTCCTTTACGTGACATGGAATTCGTGCAATACCATCCTACCGGTTTGCTCGGATGCGGACTGTTGATGACTGAAGGTTGCCGTGGTGAAGGTGGTGTTCTGTATAACAAGGATCACTATCGTTATCTGCAAGATTACGGTTTGGGCCCCGAGACTCCGGTTGGGCAGCCTAAGAACAAGTATATGGAATTGGGTCCTCGTGATCGTCTGTCTCAAGCTTTCTGGAATGAATCCAAGAAAGGCCGTACCATTAAATATCCTTTGGGCGAGGCCGTATTGCTCGATTTGACCCATTTGGGTGAAAAATACCTGCACGAACGTCTGCCTCTCATTTGTGAATTGGCACAAACCTATTCAGGTGTTGACCCGGTCAAGGCTCCTGTACCGGTACGTCCTGTGGTTCACTACACCATGGGCGGCATCGAAACTGACGGCAGAACCGCTACTCCTATGGAAGGTCTGTATGCTGCCGGCGAATGCGCTTCAGTCGGTATTCACGGCGCTAACCGCCTTGGCTCCAACTCCTTGGTCGAAACTGTCGTATTCGGTAAAGCCGGCGGTGATGCCATGGCCGAAAGAGCCCACGCTGTCAAAGATTACGACTCTGCAGAATTGGCCCGTCAGGCAGAAGCTGCTGAAAAACGTGCTCTCTCCTTGTTTGACATCAAAGGAACTGAATCTCAGGGTAAAGTTCGCCACGAAATGGGTGAATCCATGGAAGCCGGTGTCGGTATTTACCGTGAAGAAGAATCCATGGCTGCAACCATTAAGAAGCTCAAAGAACTTAAACAGCGTTACAAGAACATCGGTATTTCCGATCGCGGCCGCGTATTCAATACCGAATGGATGAACCTCATCGAACTTGGTTACACCCTCGATGTTGCCCAGACCATGGTGTATTCAGCCATCAACCGTAAAGAGTCCCGTGGCTCCCACCAGCGTTTGGACGGTCCTAACGGCGCATACAAACAGCGTGACGATGTGAACTTCCTCAAGCACTCTCTGGCTTTCTTAAATCAGGAAACCGGCGAGCCTGAGATTAAGCTCCAAGACGTCAAGATCACTACCTTCCAGCCTGCCAAACGCGTTTACGGCGCCGAGGCTGAGCAGGCAGAGGTCGCAAGAAAGGCCAAAGCAGCAAAGGAGGCCAAGTAACAAATGGCTGAGAACGATATCAAAAATATGAAGATCACCGTGCTCCGTTATCGTCCGGAGCAGGATGAAAAGCCTTGGGAACAGACTTTCGACGTTCCGTATCACCACGGCACTTCTCTGCTTGAAGCTTTGTTCTATATCAAGGACAATCTCGAGCCCTCCTTATCATTCCGCTGGTCATGCCGTATGGCAATCTGCGGCTCCTGCGGCATGATGGTCAACGGTGTTCCTCATCTTGCCTGCAAGACCTTCTTGCGTGATTATGACGGACAGTCTCTGAAGATTGAACCTTTGGCCAACTTCCCGATTGAACGTGATCTGGTCGTAGATCTGTCAGATCTCATCGAGAAGATTGAGCTTATCAAGCCCTACATCATTCCTTCGAAGAAAGATGCGAACATGCCGCTTAACAAAAACTTCAAGCAAAGCCCCATGCAAATGGAAGCTTACTTGCAGTTTGCACAGTGCATCAACTGCGGTTGTTGCTACGCTGCATGCCCGCAGTACAAGCTGAACCCTGAGTTCATCGGTCCTGCCGCTTTGACTCTGCTGTATCGTTACAACACCGACAGCCGTGACAGCGGTACCGCTCAGCGTCTGCCTTTCCTCAACTCCGAAAACGGCGTCTGGGGATGCACTTTCGTCGGTTACTGCTCAGAAGTCTGCCCCAAGCAGGTAGATCCTTCTTCTGCCATCCAGCTTGGCAAAAAGATGAGTGCCACCGACTATGTCATCAAGCTTTTTAAGCCTGAGGAGTAAGCAATGTCAGAAGTTAAATCGTTCCGCAAGCCGTATCACCCTGAAGTGAAGGCCACCTGGTGGAAGGAAAATCCCTTCTACATACGCTACATGATCCGTGAAGGCACTGCCGTGCTTGCACTGTTCGCCACTTTGGAAATTGCACTTGGTATCTTCCTTTTTGCCATGTGTGATTTAGACAGCGGCAATCAGAATGCCGACAGCGTTGCTCCGTACCTTTGGTGGGTTCAGAGCTTCTTAGGCAATCCTGTGGTGATCGCGCTGAATGTACTGACCCTGGTTGCTCAGCTCTTCCACATGGTTACCTGGTTCAACCTCATGCCTAAAGCTGTGCGCGTATTCATGAACAAGAACAGCACCGAACTGCTTCCTGATTATGTCACCAAAATCGGCCTCTACGCTGCTGTCATCGGCGGTTTCGTGGTAGTCCTCGGTGCCGCACTGCTTACCAAGTAAAGGAGAGATTTATGCGTCCTATTCTTCCTACCCGTTCTGACGAGCCCATTTTCTGGCTGATGTTCGGTACCGGCGGTATGGTCGCTGCCTGGGTGCTTCCTGCCGTAATGGTAGTATTCATTCTGGCCGGCATATGCTCTCCCGACGTTACCACCGGTCTTTTGAGTTTTGCTCAGGCCAAAGCCATTTTAGGCAACTGGTTCCTGGCTCTGGTGCTTTTCGGCATCGTGTTCATTCTGAGCTTTTACTCACTCCACCGCATGTATCACTCTACCCATGACTTCAATATTCACAGCAAGATCTTCTGGTACGTGTGCTACGGCGGAGCTGCCGCTTTGTCATTCATCGTTTTAGGTCTGCAGATTTTAATTTACTGCAAACTCTTCTGAAACTGACTGAAACAAAATCTTCAAGCCCGCCTTCAAGGCGGGCTTTTTAATACCCGATTTTTTTCTTCCGATCTGCTATGCAAGAGCCTTAAGTCTTCGAAGTTTCTGCTATAATTTGCGCCATTAAAGGATATGAAACAAAGTTGCAAAAATAGATAAGTGCAAAGGAAAAATATGAAAAAGACCAAGATGGTTTGTACCATCGGACCCAAATCTGAAGATCCTACCGTTTTAAAAACCTTACTTGATTCAGGCATGAATGTAATGCGCCTGAATTTTTCTCACGGCGACTATGAAGAACACGGACGCCGTATCGACGCCATAGAAAAAATCATGAAAGAATACGGCAGACTGTTTGCCGTGCTTCTGGATACCAAAGGTCCTGAGATCCGTACCAACAAACTTGAAAACGGACAGGATATAGAACTTAAAACCGGCGATCACATCACCATCACCACCGACTCATCCGTAATAGGAAATAACAAAATAATTTCCGTAACCTACGGTGATTTGGCCCGCGATCTAAACCGCGGCGATACCGTACTGCTTGATGACGGCCTTATCGGTATGAAAGTTCTTTCAACGACCGATACCGAAGTTGAATGCGAAGTCCTTAACAACGGTGTACTTGGCGAGCACAAAGGTGTGAATCTGCCCAATACCCATATCTCAATGCCTTTTATGTCTGAAAAAGACAAACAGGATCTGCTTTTTGGCATTAAGCGCAATGTAGATTTCGTCGCAGCGTCTTTCACCAGATCCCGTCGCGACGTTTTGGACATCCGTGAATTTTTGGATGCCAACGGCGGTGAAGACATTAAAATCATCTGCAAAATTGAAAACCAGGAAGGCATAGATAATTTCGAGGATATTCTGGCAACAGCTGACGGGATCATGGTCGCCCGCGGCGATATGGGTGTTGAAATTCCGGCTCAGGAAGTGATCTTTGCACAAAAACGCATCATCCGCCGTTGCAATGAAATGGGTAAGATCGTGATCACCGCAACTCAGATGCTCGATTCCATGATAAAAAATCCTCGCCCTACCAGAGCAGAAGCAGGTGACGTGGCCAACGCTATTATCGACGGAACCGATGCAGTCATGCTTTCTGGTGAATCTGCCAAGGGCAAATATCCGCGTGAAGCCGTGGAAACCATGAGCAGCATCTGCGTAAGAACCGATCGTGAAATCAAGGCGCGTCTTCACTCTGAAGAACTTTTATCAGGTAAGGTCTCCACCACTGCAGCCGTATGTTTAGCAGCCGTCGAAGCTTCTGAAACTTTGAACGCACCGCTCATCGTTGTTGCTACCGAACACGGCAGTTCCCCTATGGCTTTGCGCAAATACTTCCCCCGTGCCACGATCCTTGCCTTAACTCCCAACGAAAAAACCGCCAGACAGCTGTGTCTCGTACGCGGAGTCCTGCCTAAACTTGTAAATCGCATCAGTTCAACCGATGAATTTTTCAAGCTGGGTATGAAATATGCCGAACGTGAGAAGCTTGCCCGCAAGGGGGATACCATCATTATGGTAAACGGTGCTCTGGTACCTTCAGGAACTACAAATACCATGTCGGTACACACCTTATAATATCCATTCGTTACGTACAAAAATCCCGGCATATGCCGGGATTTTTTATTTCCGAGATCGCTTAGGCTCTTCTGCTTTTATGCAAGTGGGAACGAAACTCTATTGCTTTGCCAGGATCTCGGCATTTGCCTGAGCTTTAACGTTTTCCGGGATATTGTCCCAGCCGCCGTAATAAGGCGCGACCCAGTTCCACAG
>CALBLB010000138.1 GCA_937896115.1 uncultured Succinatimonas sp. | reverse complement strand
AGCTACGAGGGATCCGATGCCTTTAAGACCACCAATCCCAAGGTTTTTGCCGCAGGTGACGGTCGTCGCGGGCAGTCACTGGTGGTGTGGGCACTGGCAGAAGGACGTCGCTGCGCCGAAGCAGTCGATCGTTACCTGATGAATATTCCTCACGCTTAAAAAATCTATAACCGTTTGCCTGTTGGTAGTTTCCCCTTCGTTTGTAAAAGCGAAGGGGTTTTTTTAATCTTTAAATAAGCTCAAAAAAATGTGCACCATATCTCATCATTTTTGAACTTTTTTTAAACATTTTTGCCCTAAAAAGTCATTTTAAACAGTAAGTTAAGTGCTAATCATCGGACATTTTCTCATCTTTGTACAAACATAGTGCAATTATGCTGTCTTTTGGTGCATATTGCTCCGCTTTATTGCAAGGTTTTTTGACTGAATGTACAGTGTTCACATTACAAAACATACCAACAGGCACAAATCCTCAGGAGGATTTACTATATGTCTTATTCAGAGAAGGTTCTTGCTTCCTTAAAGGCCCGTTATCCCTATCAGCCTGAATTCCTTCAGGCTGCCGAAGAGATTTTGAGCACCCTCCAGCCGGCTCTCGACAAAAAGCCCGAATACGAAAAAGCCAAGTTGCTCGAGCGTCTGACCGAGCCTGAGAGGATCTTCTCCTTCCGTGTTGAATGGGTTGACGATAAGGGTCAAATTCAGGTCAACCACGGCTATCGCGTGCAGTTCAATTCAGCTATCGGACCTTACAAGGGAGGCATACGTTTCCACCCTTCAGTAAATGAAGGTATCTTAAAGTTCTTGGGTCTTGAGCAGATCTTAAAGAACTCTCTTACCGGTACTCCCATCGGCGGTGCCAAGGGCGGTGCCGACTTCGATTCTAAGGGCAAATCCGATCTTGAAGTGATGCGTTTTTGCCAGGCTTTCATGATCCAGCTGTACCGTTATATCGGTGCCACCGTCGACGTTCCTGCAGGTGATATCGGCGTAGGCGGCCGCGAAATCGGTTATATGTACGGTGCCTACAAACGTCTTACCACCAAGTACGAAGGCATTTTGACCGGCAAGGGTTTAACCTTCGGCGGTTCATTAGCCAGAACCGAAGCTACCGGTTACGGTCTTATCTACTTCACCGACGCTATGCTTAAAGATCGCGGCGAATCCTTAAAGGGCAAGAAAGTTTCCGTCTCAGGTGCCGGCAACGTTGCCACCTATGCCATTGAAAAACTCTACGAGCTTGGCGCAACTCCGGTTACCTGCTCCGATTCCCGCGGATTCATCTACGATGAAAACGGCATCAAACTTGACGTGTTAAAACAGGTCAAAGAGCAGGAGCGTGCATCTTTGGCACGTTATGCCGAACTCGTGCCTACTGCCAAGTTTACCCCTGTTGATCAATACCCTGCAGGCCGTCACGCCGTTTGGGATATCCCTGTTGATGCCGCCTTCCCTTGCGCCACTCAGAACGAGCTTAACGAAGAAGACGCCAAAGCTCTGCTTAAGAACGGCTGCAAGTGCGTGGCAGAAGGTGCTAACATGCCTTCAACCATCGGCGCTATCAACCAGTTCTTAAAAGCAGGCATCGCCTACGGTCCTGCCAAGGCTGCCAACGCAGGCGGCGTAGCCACCTCCCAGCTTGAGATGGAACAGAATGCCGGCATGACTGCATGGACTTTCGAAGAAGTCGACGGCAAGCTCCACAACATCATGACCAATCTCTACGAAAACGCTGCTTCTACCGCTACTGAATTCGGCGTTAAGGGCAATTTGGTCTTGGGTGCAAATATTGCAGGCTTCCGCAAGGTTGCCGACGCCATGTTGGCTCAGGGCGTGATCTGATCTCGTCTTAGAAATAAAACTTACGCGATCCCGGTTTTAAAACCGGGATTTTTTTTCTCCTTTAACTTAGAATCAACGGCATAGATAAGACCGAAATCTTACGAAATGAGGAGAAAACATGTCCCCTATAGTCATAGCAGGCCCATGTGTCATCGAATCTTTAGAAATTTTAGAAAGCGTTGCTAAGGAGCTTAAGAGGCTCAATGCTCTTTTGGGACTTGAGATCATCTTCAAAGCATCATTTGACAAAGCCAACCGTACCTCTCTTAAATCTTTCAGAGGCCCCGGAATAAAACAAGGTCTGAAGATGCTAAGCTTGGTTAAGGAGCGCTATAAACTGCGTATCTTAACTGACATCCACGAAGCCTGGCAGGCAAAAGAGGCTGCGCAGGTAGCCGATGTTTTACAGATCCCCGCATTTTTGTGCCGCCAGACGGATCTTTTGGTTGCCGCAGCCAAAACCGGCAAAATCATCAATATCAAGAAAGCTCAGTTTCTCTCCGGCAAAGACATGCGTTATCCTTATGAAAAAGTCTTTGACAGCGGGGCAAAGGAGATCTGGCTTACAGAGCGCGGCAACAGTTTCGGATATAACAATCTTATAGTGGATTTTCGCAATATTCCCGATATGCTCGAGATCACGCCGCATGTGATCATGGACTGTACCCACAGTGTGCAGCGCCCGGGATCAGGCAACGGCTCTACGGGAGGCGATCGCCGCTTTGTGCCTGCCATGGCGAAAGCTGCCAAAGCTTTCGGTGCCACCGGTTTCTTTTTTGAAGTTCACCCTGATCCTGAAAAAGCCCTCAGCGACGGTCCCAACATGCTTTATCTTAAAGATCTGGAAAAGGTTTTAAGGAGCGTACTGTGATCTCCTCTGCATTAAGCGAAGCAAGACTTAAAAACGCCCGCAACTATGCCGTGCAATGCCTGCATGACGAAAGCGAGGCCATTTTGGGGCTTATTCCCCAACTTGGAGACGAATTTGAACAAGCCGTAAGACTCATCTTTAAATGCAAAGGCAAGGTGATCGTAACGGGGGTTGGCAAAAGCGGTCATATAGGCGAGAAAATCGCTGCTACTTTATGCTCTACCGGCACACCGGCTTTCTTTATCAATCCTTTGGATGCCTTCCACGGAGATCTCGGCGCATTCACCAATAATGACGTAGTGTTAGCCATCAGCTACTCAGGTAACACCGATGAACTGTTGCGTTTTCTGCCCA
>CALBLB010000137.1 GCA_937896115.1 uncultured Succinatimonas sp. | reverse complement strand
TCTTCACCGTGTCCATAGGCAACATCAGCAACGAAGACATCGAAGAATATCCTTTGGAGAAATCATCCATCGAGAAGGTATAGCCCATCTCACGCAGTTTTTGCATGGTATTGCTGGCATTACGATGGGGATCACGACTGGTTATGTCAAAGAATGCACTTTCCGTAACCTCAAGCTCCAGCAAACCGTCGGGTAACGGAATACTTTCTGCAAGATCTTTCATGCGACTTAAGTAATTATCTTCAGAAAAATGCAAGCCCGACTGATTGACCGAGATAGGGACGCAAAGCTTGCCGTCTCTGCTTCTTGCCTGTTGCATGGTCCTTACTTTGGCAAGCATATAGTAATCAAGTTCAATGACGAAGGCATTTTTTTCAAACAGCGGTACGAACTCACCTGGCTGCATGAAGCCCATTTCCGGGGATCGCCAACGCACCAAGGCCTCTCCGCCTATGACTCTTCGTGATCTGATAGCATATTTTGGCTGGATCCACACTTCAAACTCGTTATTCTCTATGCCCTTTTCCATCAGATCTTCGATACGCTTATGCTTAAGCTTAACCTGCTCGAGCGCATCGGTATAAACCACATATGACTGTCCGCGCGACATGGCATCATCACGAGCCATCTGCGCCGAGACTATCACATTGGACATATTGGTTCTCGTACCGCTTTTTAACATGCAAATACCGCATACAGTACGTATATTAACCGCCACCCCGCCTATGGCAAAAAGTTTTTCCGCGCGTTCAAAGTCCTGCATCAGACTTTCAATTAAAGTTTTGGGTTTTAAAAGACCAAGTATATATATGCCTTCTAGATCAACAGCCACGGCACATTCCAAAATCCACGGAAAATTCTCTCGGCACTTGATGATCCAGTTACGTTCAGCTTCGAGTAAATGACGTGACTCGTAATTCTTTTCCAGAATATCTTTATGCTTTATGGCTAAAACCATGACAAAAGGATCGCCTACGAACGCTCCTGAATTTAATTTTTCAATAACTTTGGGAATGCGCTCCTCAAACCATCTGCCGTTATGCAGACCGGTTTTTACATTGGTGTAATACATGCGCCTGATAGTACGGAACGAACGTCTGCGCTCCAAAACCAAATAGGTAAGCAATGCGATGATAAATAACATCGGCACTGCAATGATCCCTATCGAACGCAAAGGATAGTTATAAATAAGATCGATTAACGAACTGCGACGCAAAGATTCAAATTCAATTTCATTTGAGAGCATGCGCAAATTACGTTTGTCTATGTGTGCGATCTCTTTATTCAGGATCCTCACTAATATGGGATCGCGATTGGCATTTACGCCTACGGCTATCTGATGACTGAATACCGCCGTACCGCTTGATCTCAACCCGCGATGACCAGACAGTTCAATTTGAGTTTGAGCGACCAAAGACTTCATGAACGTAACGTCTGCAGAGCCGTCGGCAACGGCACTTAAACAATCATTCAAAGTCGAGTAATAACTGATCTTGTCACGTTGGTAGATTTTTTCCACATATTCGCTGGTGAAAAAAGAGCCGTAAAGCGCCGCAACTTTAGGATTTTCAGGAATACGCCCGTCTCTTGTGACAGGAACATAGTCAACAGACAGATAAGGAGACGTCATGCGCATGTCACGAAGACGCGCCCAATTGTAATCTGCATAAAGATCAAAGAGAATATCCGCCTGACCGTGACTTAATATCTCGTTCATTTCAGATTCATTCTGCGATTCCAAAACCTCGAACTTAACCCCCAAGTCGCGTTCAAAAATTTTGGCAATATCTGCAATCAGTCCGCGATGATGACCTTTGTCAAAGAAACTGTACGGAGCCTGCCCGCTGGTAGCAACCGCCTTGATCACTTGACGGCGGTTTAAATAATTAAGCTCTTCATCCGTCAGGATTAGCGGCTCGCCTGAGAGGAAATACTTGGAATTTAAGATATTCTCAAGCATGGGATCAGATGCATGCATGCGCAATATACTGTTTTGCAACATGATCTTGAGATTTTCGTCACCTTTACGTACCGCAAGATAAACATCTGCATCAAAAAGTTCGGCTACTATGGGCAAATTAACGCTGCGACGCAAGGCCTCTATGATCATGCCTTCCAAAGTACCGTTTTTGTAACTTTCGAACATTTTGCTGCTGCTATCAAAAGCTACAAATTCAAGATTACGTATATTACGAAAACCTTTTTCTACGAGCGCTTCTCTAAGCTTCTGTTCACTTTGAGAGCTTTTAACATAACCTACTCGTTGAGGTTTTGAAGAATACAGTGAAGCCCGCCCGTGTCTTAATCCCAAAAAAACAGCCGCTTTGGAAATCGGAGTGGGAACCAATTCATAAGGAAGTTCCTGATTTTTATTACTTACGACTACAGGAATAACATCTACCTGTCCTGAAGTTAAAAAATCCGTACAATGATTAAAATCACATTGTTTATAGATAACCCTGCGTCCTGCATAATTTGACAAGGACTCCACATAATCAAAAAGATACCCTGAATATCTCCCGGTAAAACTTTCAAGCTCAAAATAATCAGGAGATACGTAGTATCCGAAATTTAACTGAGGCAAAGCCGCAGTTGCAGGAAAGGAACATAAAAGCAACAACAATCCCAAAATCCAGCTTCCAATTCTTTTGGGCATACGTAAAGCGTCTGTTGTTATCATTTATTTCTTATCCTTGACAAGCAAGACTGATACAGATTTTAAAATTTGCGGCAAATTATTTTTTGATTAAAGTATACAGCAATGAAGTATGACACTTTTGTGAACCTTGCCTGTCTGACCACAAAAAAACCGTGCATTGCACGGTTTTGGTATCCTTATTTTAAGACAGCTTAATCAGCAGGCGGAGCGTCATTACCATCGGATGCAGGAGCGTCTGTAGTACTGTTAGAAACACTTTCACTCTGCGCGGTCCCGAGATTACTGAAATCTGAAGTATTTTCCGAATGAGCGTTTTTCTGCATCCAGCCTATGAATAAGCAAATGGCGAAAAAAGCCAAAATCAAAAACCAGGTGGAACGGGTCAGAAAATTTCCAGATCCTGCTGAAC
>CALBLB010000136.1 GCA_937896115.1 uncultured Succinatimonas sp. | reverse complement strand
TGAATGTTAAAAACGGCATTATTCAGGAAGCTTTGGTAGAAACCGTCGGTTGTTCCGGTATGACCCATTCTGCTGCTATGGCTTCTGAGATCCTGATCGGCAAAACTTTGCTTGAAGGCTTGAACACCGATTTGGTGTGTGATGCCATCAATACCGCTTATCGCGAACTCTTCCTCCAGATCGTTTATGGTCGTACTCAGACTGCTTTCTCCGATGATGGTTTGCCGGTCGGTGCTTCTTTGGAAGATTTGGGTAAGACTTTACGTTCTCAGGTCGGTACCATGTTCGCCACTTCTGCCAAGGGTCCTCGTTACCTTGAAATGGCCGAAGGTTACGTTACCCGCGTTGCTTTGAACAAGGAAA
Organism: uncultured Succinatimonas sp.; assembly: GCA_937896115.1. Taxonomy (GTDB): domain Bacteria; phylum Pseudomonadota; class Gammaproteobacteria; order Enterobacterales; family Succinivibrionaceae; genus Succinivibrio. Next base: position 3,306 of record CALBLB010000136.1, on the reverse strand, counting down.
ATGAGATCGTAGGTTACGAATTCGTCAATTTGGGCAAACTTATGGCTGCCCTTAAGGACAATCCGGATGTCAAGGCCTCCGAGATTATTGACAAACTCAAGGGACACTATGGTCAGTGGGATACTGCTGTCAAGTACATTGATCCGAGAAAAGAGTAAGGGGCGAAATCATGGCATTGTTTGAAAGTTATGAGCGCCGTATCGACCAGATCAACAAAGTGATCGCCGAATACGGTTTCAAGTCAGTTGAAGAGTGCAAAGAGTATTGCGCTTCTTTCGGACTCGATCCTTACAAAACCGTCAAAGAAATTCAGGGCATCGCCTTTGAAAACGCCGGATGGGCATATACCGTCGGTGCTGCCATCGCTTTAAAGAAAGGTTGCAAAGAAGCTGACAAGGCTGCCGAAGCAATCGGCATCGGCTTGCAGTCTTTCTGCATTCCCGGTTCTGTGGCCGATCAGCGTAAGGTTGGTTTAGGACACGGTAATTTGGGCGGTATGTTGTTACGTGACGAGACCAAGTGTTTCTGCTTCCTGGCCGGTCACGAATCATTCGCTGCTGCCGAAGGTGCTATCGGCATCGTGCGTAACGCCAATAAAGCCCGTAAAGTTCCTCTGCGCGTGATCTTGAACGGTTTGGGAAAAGACGCAGCTCAGATCATTTCCCGTATCAATGGTTTCACTTATGTGCAGACCAAATATGATTACTATACCGGTGCACTGAATATCGTTAAGGAAATCAAGTATTCCGATACCGAGCGTGCTGCGGTGCGTTGCTACGGTGCTGACGATGTTCGTGAAGGCGTTGCCATCATGCATCACGAAGGGGTTGACGTTTCCATTACCGGTAACTCCACCAATCCTACCCGCTTCCAGCATCCTGTCGCCGGCACTTATAAGAAAGAGTGCATCGAGCAGGGTAAGAAGTATTTCTCCGTAGCTTCCGGCGGCGGTACCGGTCGTACTTTGCACCCTGATAACATGGCTGCAGGTCCGGCATCTTACGGTATGACCGATACTATGGGTCGTATGCACTCTGATGCTCAGTTTGCAGGTTCATCCTCCGTACCGGCCCACGTTGAGATGATGGGCTTCATGGGTATGGGCAACAACCCTATGGTTGGTGCTACCGTAGCCATTGCTGTTCAGGTTGCTCAAGCTCTGAATAAGTAATTTGCAGCGTAATTCTAAAGAAAGAGGCAGGGTTTTTACTCTGCCTTTATTTTTTTATGCAGCGACGAAACTTATCTTTACCTTTGGTTAAAATTTTATCCAAACGAAGAAAGAGTTTTGCTCTTAAGCTGTACTCAATTTCTGATCATTCCCGGGATAGTTTGAACTTTTTGAATTTTAAGATCTTCAAATGAGTCTACAATTTGTACTTTAAAGTCAGGAAAGGCGTCAACCTTTTGCCATTGCCCGCAATGATCTGCAAAGTTATCTACAAACTGTACCTTTAGATCGGGAAAACTATCGACAAATTTTACTTTAAGATCTGCAAAGTTCTTAACAAACTGTACTTTTCCGTACAATCTGATGCCGTTTAGACTACAATCTTCATGATCCGTAGCATTTGCCTGAGCTATTAAGAAAAAAACTAATAAGATCAAACAATATCTTTTAATCATGAGCCTTCCTTGTTTTTTCTTCCCGTAATTTTGCAGCGGTTTCCCGTTTGATTTTCTCAATATAATCTTGAGAAGCGGCTTGATAATGTCCGTCGTGTTCTTTCGTTAAATTGGAATATAAAGTTTGTTTGCCCCTGAGAAAAACAAAAGTGGCGATCGATAACATGATAAAGCCGCTTGAAAAGAACACCAATCTTGGAGCTAAAAGGGTTGCAGTGATCCCGCCTAAAATCGGACCTACGGCACCGCCTACTTGTTGAGCGGCGAAAAACAGCGAAAAACCTTCCCCGCGTCGCTCCGGAGGAATAAGCAATACTAAAAGAGAGTTTGCCGAGGGGAAGATCCCTGAAAAACACAGACCGATCATGAATTGCATCGAGGCGAAAATCCACAGGGTGTTCGGTATACCCTGAATGATCGAAACGATCCCTGTGGCCAGAAATGATACGCACATCGTATAAAAAAAGCCGCGATGTTGTCCTGCACGTCCCCAAAACGGAGCTGCAAATGCCCCAGCAAGCCCTCCTAAGGAGAAGACTGCGCCTGATATCAACATAAGGCGGTTCCCGTCGGTACCGTCAAAAGTGGCAATATAGGTTGTCATAACCGGCTGTACTTGTTGAATGACCAACATGGTAAGACATGCTGCTACCATAAGGTAGATGACTCCGGGGGTTTTAAGCAGTGAAGGCGGTTTGATTTTTACGGTTGTTTCTTCAAGAACTTTGGGCTTACGAGGCGGCTCTTTGATAAAAATTATGGTGAGTACGGTGATGAGAGAGAGACCTGCAGCTCCTACGAAAAAGGAATTTCTCATGCCAAAGGCTGCAGCTAAAATTCCGCCTAAGAGAGGTCCGACTATACCTCCGCAGATGTTCGCAGATTGCATAAGTCCCATTGAAATACCTATTTTGTTTTTGGGAACGTATGCTGAAAGCATGGCAAGACAGGCGGGCCATAAACCGGCAGCAAATCCCTGCAAGGCGCGCATCCCCAAAAGTTGCCAGGGAGTTTCTACTATGCCGCCTATAAAGTAGCAGACTGCGAGTAAAACCGAGGAGCGTAACATCATCAGTTTGCGTCCCGTACGATCCGAAAGACGCCCCCATAGCGGGGAAACTACGGCACTGATGGCAAAAGTAATGGCAAAGATCACGCCTGACCAAAGGTTTACGTCTGCTTGGGAGGAACCCAATTCACGTACCAAATAAACAGGAAGAAAAGGAATGAGCAAGGTGTATGAAGAGGACATCAGCAGTGCAAAAAACACCAATAGCCCAAGACAAAGCTTCCAGTTCATAAATATCTCCCCCAAAAAATCAGGGTCTGCCTAAAAAAGACAGACCCTGACATTTTAACGCTTGAAAACTAATCGGCAAATTTGTGCGGGAAGAAAATTCTTAAAGTCTTTTCATCCGATAATTGTCCTAAATAGGCTCCGATTATGCTTGCAAGGAATCCGACCACTGTTCCTATGAGTATGCTGTGAAAACTCATGATCTTAAATCCGGTGATCATTGCCAGAATGTAACATCCTAGTCCCAAACCAACGCCCCAAAGAGCTCCGCTGGTATTCATACGTTTCCAGAAGAGTCCGAGAACCACAGGCCACATGAAAGCACTTTCAAGTCCGCCGAATGCAAACATATTTACCCAAACCACGATGCTTTGCGGATACAT
>CALBLB010000135.1 GCA_937896115.1 uncultured Succinatimonas sp. | reverse complement strand
CAACGTGACCGATGGTGCCTACGTTTACGTGAACGCGGTCACGTACGAACTTTTCTTTTGCCATTTTTAAATTTCCTTTGAATGTTTATTCCGGGGAGTGCAGGCACTCCCCGGTTATTATCAGTGCTTAGTCAGCCTTGTGCTTGCTCTGACGCTCATTGATCACTGCCTCGGCAATGTTCTTAGGAGCTTCGGCATAACGCCCGAATTCCATAACATAGCTGGCGCGACCCTGAGTGGCGGAACGCAGATCGGTGGCATAACCGAACATTTCCCCGAGAGGAACCATGGCGTGAACGATCTTACCCATAGGGCCATCTTCCATGCCTTCAACGATGGCACGACGGCGGTTCAAGTCGCCGATCACGTCACCCATGTAATCCTCAGGAGTATCCACTTCAACCTTCATCAGAGGCTCAAGCAGGACAGGAGTGGCTTTCATGAAACCGGCCTTGAAAGCCATGGAACCGGCAATCTTGAAGGCCATTTCTGAGGAGTCAACCTCGTGGAAGGAACCGTCGAATACGGTAACCTTAACGTCAACCACAGGGAAGCCGGCCAAAACGCCGTTTTCCATCTGCTCCTGAACACCCTTGTCGATAGAAGGAATGTATTCCTTTGGAATGACACCGCCGACAATGGCATTGGTGAACTCGTAGCCCTTACCGGCTTCGTTAGGCTCAAGTTTGAGCCAGCAGTGACCGTACTGACCACGGCCGCCGGACTGACGAACGAACTTACCTTCCTGCTCGACGGAAGACTTAATGGTCTCACGATAAGCAACCTGAGGTTTGCCTACATTGCACTCGACGTTGAATTCACGACGCATACGGTCAACGATGATGTCGAGGTGCAACTCACCCATACCGGAAATGATGGTCTGACCGGACTCTTCATCGGTGCGAACACGGAAAGAAGGATCTTCCTGAGCCAAACGGTTAAGAGCGATAGACATCTTTTCCTGATCGGCCTTGGTCTTAGGCTCAACGGCTACGGAAATAACCGGATCCGGGAAGACCATGGACTCGAGCACGATAGGATGCTCAGGATTGCACAGAGTATCACCGGTAGTGGTGTCCTTAAGACCGATGGTAGCAACGATATCGCCGGTACCGAATTCTTTGATTTCCTGGCGGTGGTTGGCATGCATCAATACGATACGGCCAAAACGCTCACGCTTCTGACGATCGGAGTTGAGCACGGTATCACCGGCAGCAACACGGCCTGAATAGCAACGCAGGAAAGTCAGGTTACCGACGAAAGGATCGGTGGCAAGCTTAAATGCCAGAGCTGCAAACGGCTCTTTATCATCAGGCTTACGAACGATCTCATTGCCGTCCAGATCCTTACCGTCAACAGGAGGTACGTCGACAGGAGACGGGAGGAAGTGAACAACACAGTCCAACATGAACTGAACGCCCTTGTTCTTAAAGGCGGAACCGCAGGTCACGGGGATGATCTCGTTGCGCAAAGTACGCTCGCGCAAACCGGCCAGAATTTCCTCTTCAGAGAGGTCGCCGGACTCAAGATACTTCTCCATGAGCTTGTCATTGGCTTCGGCAGCAGCATCAACCAACTTGCCGCGCCACTCTTCGACGAGCTCCTTCATGTCGGCAGGAATGTCGACATACTCAAATTTAACGCCCTGAGAAGCATCGTCCCAGTCGATAGCCTTCAACTTGATAAGGTCGACAACACCTTCAAAGGTATCTTCCTTACCGATAGGCAAGCAGACGGGAACAGGAACGCCCTTCAAACGTGATTCAATCTGTTCAACCACGCGCAGGAAATTGGCTCCGGTACGGTCCATCTTGTTAACGAACGCAATACGCGGAACGTGATACTTGTTGGCCTGACGCCACACAGTCTCAGACTGAGGCTGTACGCCGCCGACTGCGCAGTAAACCATCACGGCGCCGTCAAGCACACGCATGGAACGCTCCACCTCAACGGTGAAGTCCACGTGGCCCGGGGTATCGATCAAGTTCAGCTGATAAACATTCCCGTCATAATGCCAGAAGGCTGTGGTGGCTGCGGAAGTGATGGTGATACCACGCTCCTGCTCCTGAACCATCCAGTCCATTGTAGCACCACCATCATGAACCTCACCGATTTTGTGAGTCTTTCCTGTATAGAAAAGAATACGCTCAGAAGTGGTTGTCTTACCGGCATCGATGTGAGCCATGATACCGATGTTTCTGGTAAATCTAAGATCTCTTTTTGCCATTTTACGCGGGAATTAGAAACGGAAGTGAGCAAATGCCTTGTTGGCTTCCGCCATCTTGTGCATATCTTCTTTTCTCTTGTATGCGCCACCTTCGTTGTTATAAGCGGCAACAATCTCTGCACAAAGTTTTTCTGCCATAGAGTGGCCGGAACGTTTACGTGCAAAAAGAATCAGGTTCTTCATCGAAAGTGAAATCTTTCTCTCCGGTCTCAACTCTGTTGGCACCTGGAAGTTAGCTCCACCGACCCTACGGCTCTTCACTTCGACCTGAGGGGTTACGTTCTCGAGAGCTTTCCTCCAGATATCTAGAGGAGCCTTGTCAGAATCTTTCATCTTCTCGCCTACCATGTCAATGGCATCGTAAAAAATAGAATACGCGATACTCTTCTTCCCCTGCAGCATAAGATTATTCACGAAGCGTGTTACATTAGCATCGTGAAACTTAGGATCAGGAAGTAGAATCCTCTTTCTAGGCTTCGATTTTCTCATTTTTGTGAAAAATTAAAGTTGATAAAAATTACTTCTTAGATTTCTTTGGCCTCTTGGCACCGTAGAGTGAACGGGA
>CALBLB010000134.1 GCA_937896115.1 uncultured Succinatimonas sp. | reverse complement strand
AAGGGCAGGCTTCTTTGAGCATTCATCCTGCCAAAAAACCAAACTTCCCAGCTCTCCTGAAGTTACGGCCAAACCTTGTATAGGAAAGCGTCTTCTCAGATCTTTGAAAAAAGTTGCAGGCTCCTTACTTAATTTAAAAAGTTCAGCCATGATTTGCAGCTCATCAATGCTTACTTTTAAAAGATCAGTGAACACTAATGACTGTTCAATCACTTCCTTTGAAAAATAATTTCCCCGCAGATTGACATCAAAAATTTTCAAAGCGTTGCAGGCTTTGCTTAAAAAAGTATGTATCGACTGCCTGGATTCAGGCAGTCTCTGCGCCAAAGTACCAAAACACAGAAGATTGCACTGCTTTGCTAAAAGGAGCGTTTTATCATTAAGTTGCAAATGATCAAAAGCACATTCATCATCAAACACATAGGAAGCGCTGCCGTCTGGACCTATGTTTGCCTTGACCGTACCGGTGGGATAATCTGATCTCGTAACAGCAAAAGCCAGACTTCCTAAAAGTTTGCAAGCCTCATCACCTAACGGATCTTTGCCTACTGCCCCGACTACGCCTGCTTTTGCTCCAAGCTCTGCACAATGCCAGGCAAAATTTCCAGGAGCTCCGCCTAAATGGTATTTACCGGAAACTACGTCAAAAAGCAATTCACCAAGGCCTGCGGCCACGATACAGTTCTGATTGCAAATCATGCTTATCTCCGCGCATTTTATCCGTCACTTAATTTTTTAGCTTGCAGATCCTATAGCAAAAAGCATACGAGATTTGGGCTAAAATATCTGCATCAAGAGGAGCAGGGTATGATCTTACGCCGTATTTTTAAATATTTAACCATAAGCGTTGCTTTGACCTTTTTTCCTCAACTTGCAGACGCCGCTTTGCAAATACTTTCTTTAGAGGAAATTCCCCAACCTAACAAAACGGCAGTATGTGCAAAATTTTCCCATCAGCTCAGACATATTTCCTCAGCCGATCTTAACCGTTTTTTCAGGATCCACGGTGCCAATTTAAGTCCTAATCAGGTTCCGATAATCAAACAGAAAAAAGACAAACTGTGTGCTTACGGCCTTGAAAACGGTACCGATTACAGTTTTGCCTTCTTAAAGGAACTGTCATCAAATCAGGGCGAATTTCTCGAATACGATGAAAAATGGCATATTACTACCATACCCTACCGCAGTTCGTTCTCTCTTTTGGACGTACCCGACACTGAGTACGGGAAAACCGTAAATCTGCGTCTGCGCTCTACTAATATCAAAGAGATAAAACTGATGCTTTTTCGCATCCCCGATACCGAAATTGCCTCAAGCGTCATGCAGAACGAATACAAAAGTGCCGTAGGTCTGTCAAAGGCCGCCAGACTGTTGCTCTCAGGAGGAGTGTTTGTAGACTCGGTAGTAGTAAAACCGCATATCGCTCCGAATAAAACCGTATATACGCAGGTTACGCTTAAAACCGGACTTGAAAGTCAGGGCACACCGCTTATCATCGCCTGCGATCCTGACATCGATGTTCGCACTCTTTTAAACTACGCAGGAAGGCACAACTACGGACTTTGGGGAGCCAAGTTGTTGCAAAAAAGAACGTTGTCGGTCATATCAAAACGCCGCGGCAACACTTTAACAGCTGAAGTTCATTCAGCCAACAGCTCGCTTCCCGTAAAAGATGCCGTAGCAAGACTGTTTTCCTCCTCAGGAAAATTGCTTTCAACTGCTAATACCGATGCTTCAGGATATGTAATATTTTCACTTCCTGCTCCGAACGGAAGCCCGGAATTTCTGCCCAAAACTGCGGAAATCACCTCCCCTGAAGGCAGTATAAAATTCAATCTTCCTGCTGACACCGTTTCAGACGTCACTCGTGATTCCGGCGAAGAAATGAGCAAAGACGGCATCATAGCAGTGATCGACAAACGCTGCTACGCACCTGGTGACACCGTACATTACACGGCACTGGCACGCAAAGCCGATTTAGGTGCCTCCAATATCCAAAATTTAAGATTGCAAATAGTCTCTCCGTCAGGTGCCGCCGTAAAAGATCTCGTTTTGCAGGATCAGGGAACTGCAAGTTTTGTTTCATCTTTTGAAATTCCCAAAGATTCAACTCAAGGCGACTGGTCAGCACGTCTTACGGATAACCAAAACAGAGTGATTTCCATTAGACGATTTAGCGTTAAAAAACCGCAATTATCAGATTTCTTTATCAAGGCTTCGGTTAATCACGGGGAAATGCAGGCGGGAAACGATGAATTTATAAATCTCAGAGCTTTGTATGCCGACGGTTCTTCTGCTCAGGGATTAAAAGCCGACGGTTGGCTTTTTTTTAAAACTCAGCGCCATCCTTTTGAAAACTTTAAAAATTACAGCTTCGGTGCTGACGATGCAGACTACGGCTTCATCAACGATTATCACCATTTTCAAGAACAGATCACCGATGACTCCGGAACCGCTTCATTTTCCCTACAGATGCCGGATCCTGGCTATCCGCTACAAGCAGATTTTGCCGCTTTATTCTCAGACAGTGCCGGCAAAACGGAAAGCTATACCCGCAGCTACAGCATAACGCCTACCGGTAATATCTGCGGTCTGCGCTATCTTGAAGGGAAAAACACTGTAAGTTTAAAACTGTTTTCTCCTCAGGGTAATCCGGTTTCAGGGAGAGTTGTTTATACCATTTACAAGTTAACCCCCACTGGGGTATTTGAGCATACTCCGGGAGGCTGGATCTACGAAGTACGCAAGGAGCGCTCTTTGATAAAGAGCGATTTCGTCGATATTCAAACCTCTGTTGTAAATTCCGGATCGGTAAAAATGCCAGATGAGGGCGGTGAATATCTAATCGAAGCGGTTACCTCGCGCAATTTTCGTTCAACTCTGCGTTTTATTAACGGTTATGCGCATAAAGATCTTTTTGAAGGAAGTTTAAAACTGCAGGTTCCCAAGGATGAGGTCTTAGTAGGAAACAGCGCCGAAGTCAGCTTCCTCAGTCCTTACAACGGCAATGCCGTAATCGAAATAGGACGTGAACCTACCATAAAACGTTCGCTTATGAACATAAAGCAGGGGATGAATCGCTTTAAAGTTGAGATTAACAGAAATTTGGGAGCTTTGGCCCATATTAACGTACAGGCTTTCTTTTCAAGAGAAAACCGCGGCATTATGCGAGCCTGCGGAGAAAACGACATCAAGATCTCAAGACCTGATGCCAACATCGAGGCAAAACTTGGAACCTCATTAAAACCCAAAGCAGGGTCGACCTTAAGCGTGGGAGTTATTTCACCGTCGTCTTTGCACGGCAAAATACATTATGCAGCCTTTGCACAACTTTTACCGAACGCTGATCCTTGGGATAACGACTTTGATGAAGATGACAATAACGACCATTCAAAAATGGTAAAAACCATTTTTTCATCAGGTATCACGGAATCAGGTGCCGGTCACGGTATGTTTTATCTTCCGGTCCCCGATACCGAAGGCAGAATAAAAATCAAAGCGCTCATCTGGGATGAGCTAGGAACCGGAAAGGTTGAGCGTATCTTAAATATAGTTAAAGACAGTTCGTTACAGATCCAAATTCCCGAATTTTTAAACGAGAACGATGCGGTGGTGGCGAATATAAAACTAAAAAGCAATCAGGAAGCCAAGGCTCGCTCTTTTTCGCTGAACTTTAAATGCGGCGGCTCCGTTGCATGTATGGGATCTCAACGCGTAAAACTGGTACGCGGTGAAAATGTGGAATTTTCTTTACCGGTAACCGCAAAATCAGGAGGAGAAGGCTTTATTCAGGCTGACGTAAGCTGTGACGGACGTTTCTTTACGAAGAGAAAAAAAGTTACCGTGCACACATCTGAGCCTTTGGCTCAACAAGTCGATGCGGTATTTCTAAATCCCGGGCAAAAAATTATCTTTGACGTGCAAGAACAATTTAAGCGCATTGTTTCAGCACGTTATGATTTGTCACCTGTTCCTTACTTAAGTGCAGAAGGCTTTTGGCAAGCGCTGTCTAAAGCTTTTTTTGCCAATGAATTTGAGAAGATCTATGCTTTGTCAATTTTGATAGATTCTGAATTTTCTAAAGCAAGTCAGTACGAGTCGGAAAGGAAAACAAGGCGTCATAATATTCAGGACAGTTTGAATAATCTGGCTGCCAATATGAACGATGACGGCTCTTTACCGGCCAACTACATAGATCCTAAAT
>CALBLB010000133.1 GCA_937896115.1 uncultured Succinatimonas sp. | reverse complement strand
ACATACTTGGTCTGTCCTTTTTTGGCCAAATCCTTGTAGAAGTCTACCAAAGGCTCTGTCTGAGTGTGATAGACCTTAAGGCGGGCACGCACAGTCTCTTCCTGATCATCAGGACGGGTAACCAAAGGCTCACCGGTGACATCATCCTTGCCCTCGACTTTAGGAGGATTGTAGACGATGTGGTAGGTGCGTCCTGAGGCCAAATGCACTCTGCGTCCTGACATACGCTTTACGATCTTGTCGTCGGGAACCTGCAATTCAACCACGGCGTCAATAGCTATGCCGCTGTCGACCAAAGCCTGAGCCTGAGGAATAGTGCGCGGGAAACCGTCAAAAAGGAAACCGTTTTTGCAGTCATCTTTGGCGATGCGCTCTTTGACGAGGCCTAAAATGATATCGTCTGAAACCAACTGACCTGCATCCATCACGGCCTTGGCCTTAAGTCCCAATTCGGTACCGGCTTTGATAGCGGCTCTTAACATATCTCCTGTAGAGATCTGAGGGATTGAAAATTCACGGGTTATGTTCTGAGCCTGAGTTCCCTTACCGGCACCCGGTGGTCCTAAAAGAATAATACGCATAAAAGCTCCTGATCCTTAATTTAAAAAGGCTTAGACATCTAGTCTGAAACACCGAGGATTATACCGCGATTTGCCTTGCTGTTTTTTACCGCAACTTGAGAGGATCAAGCTTTGCCATACTCACACTGCATTCTTTGCGGCAAAAAGCTATGCCGTACCCTAATATTGTTTTAGGAACGTTGCCGCTTTTTAAAAAGAATTCGGTATATCTTTTCTCATCGATCTGCTGTAATGCCTGATGCGACATCTTATCAAGCAAACTAGGCTCCTTTACGCTTTTATACTCCAGGATCACTCCTGTATTCAAATCAGCAGATCGTAAAATGGCATCAGCATAACCGTCCCCTGCCTGAGCATTGGATTCAAAATCATCCAGACAATTTGCCGAATTTGAAAAAAGACCGTTCATAAACCCCTGATAATACAATTCAGAGGGAGCTTTTGCCGCCAGATCCCGCACCGCTACAAAGCGCTTTAGGATTTTTCTTAACTCAAGTTTTACTCTTTGGGGATCGTCACCTGAAAACAACAAATTGACTATATTTTGTGAGTCAAAACGTACTTTTTGATCATGTCCGAAATAAAAAACGACACTGCGCCTGAAACATTCGGTTATTCCTAAATTGGGAATGCGTACGGTACAATGCCGCTCAAGATCATCGCCGTCTAACAACGATACTACCGTAAGATATCCTGTGGACAAAAGCAGAGTCCAAAAATCCCTGCTGCGATGAAAACGCAGGATATCCTGATAATTAAGCTGCTCGTTTAGCTCGATTTCTATGCTTTTGCCATCCAGCAGATCCTGCATCAGCTCGCAATCGCGAGGCTCAAGATAACCCATGAATTCAAGGATCTCGTCGGTACTGCCTGTTCCCAGCCAAAAACTGCGCGGTACCATTTGCCCTGTTTTTTTCTGCGCAGCTTCCTGACAAAACAACATGAGATCCCAGGGGCAAAAAAGCCTGCAACCGCCTACGTTGTATCCGTCATACCATCTGCTGACGACCAAAGAGTATTGCATAAGATCGTAATAGCGCAGCATTTCCTCACATTCGGCGTGAGAAAAACCTATCATTCCTGAAATAGGGGAATTGTCAGAAGAAAGGGAGTTTACTTTTAAATTATTAAGTCCGGTAAAAATGCTTTCTTTGGATACTCTAAGACACCCGGTTAAAACGGCAGACTGCAAATCCTCGTTATCTTTTAAAGCTGAGGATAACAGCCTGCGCATGATCTCAACCATTTGATCGTAATATCCGCAACGGGCCGCCTTGCTCAAAGGAACATCGTATTCATCTATCAGCAATACGGGCTTTTTGCCAAAATGCAGATGCACAAGTCTTGTCAGTAATTGCAAAGAGTTACAAAGACGCAAATGTTTGGGATCATTTGCCATTTTTTCATCATCCAGCATCTGGCAAAACTTTTGTTTGAAGCTTGCACTCAATTTAGGGCTTTCAGACAAAAAATCAAAGCTTTCGCACAGCATGCTGATGCGCGATGCCAAAGCCCCGCAGGCGGATGCAAAATCTTCTGCAAATACATCTTTAAAAGAAAGAAATATTACCGGGAAACGTCCCAAAAAACGCGCACAAAAATCTTTTTCCTGCATGATCTTTTTGCCTGAAAAAAGTTTTTGTGCATAAGTTCGATCCTCGGGATCTTTTACATTTAACCCGAGAAAATATTTGATCGTGCTTAAAAGCAACGATTTTCCAAAGCGTCTTGGCCTGGTGATGAGCCTTACCTCACATGTGTCGTTGCTGTTGTCAAAAAGCTCTTTTAAAAAGGCGGTCTTATCGACATAGTAGTAACCGCCTTCTATGAGTTTGGCAAAATCAGATATCCCTACCGGCAGAGCTTTCTTATTTGCATCACCCATTGCTAATCCTTACCGTCAAATTGAGCCACCTTCCAGATAGTTTTGGCCTGATTTGCCATCCACTGCTGTCTTGAGGCTATGCTGTCATCATTCCATTCTTCTTTATAATCTTCAGCTACTTTTTTGGTACATACAAAAATACTCTTGGCAAGAACCGGCTTTTTTTCAGCATAGCTTTTATTACCAAGAGTACGATTATCCGCATTATCAAGCAATGTCATATTGCCAAGTCTGTAGGTTAAAGCTTGTATCTGATCAAAATTTAAGCCGCCCCACCCGTCCTGAGCCTGCTGCGGAAGAATATGTTCAATGTTGTAACTCTCAGAACGAAAGTCCAATTCTGCGCCACCTGCATAATGCTCAAGCGCACAGAGAATATAGCGCACCAATTTTCTTGAGCGGGAACTGTTGGT
>CALBLB010000132.1 GCA_937896115.1 uncultured Succinatimonas sp. | reverse complement strand
GCTTTTTTACGCGCCCATCAGGATCAGGCCGTGATCATAGCCTGCGGTACCGCGTTGGATACCCTTTATCATGCGGGCATTAAACCCGATTTCTATGCCTGTACCGAACGTACCCCCGAAATAGCCCAAACGCTTGATGCCATTCCAGATCAGGATTTTATAAACTCTCTTACCTTAATCGCAGGTGATGTGGTTCATCCCAATACCCAAAAACATTTCAAACATACGGCTATTTTCGGGAAGCCTGACGAAGCCTTTTTCTGGCTTTCGCAAGTTCACGGTTTTTTAAAGAAACTGCGTTCTGTCAACGTCATGAACCCGATCGTGGGTAATCTTGGGGTATCAGCGGCTCTGGGGCTTGGTTTTGAACGCATTTACCTGTTCGGCCTTGATAACGGTAAACCTCATGAATGCAACAACATGCATTCACAATTTACAGCCACTTACAACGAACACGGTATCAATGACAATCAAGGTAATTACGATCTTAAAAAAGGGATCATGCTGCCTGGAAATTTCGGCGGAAATGTAGCATCAAACTATATTTTTTCACTGGCAAACCGCCATATGGAACTGGTAATAAGTTTGTACAAAAAGCTTAATTCCAAGCTTCAGATCTACAACTGCTCAGGCGGAGCAAGAATTGACGGGGCCCTGGCGCAACACTCTGACGAGCTTACATTTGCAAACTTTCCCAATATCGACAAACAGGCTCTTATGAATTTTATCCATCAGGACATGAGTTTTGATTTGTCGCTAACCGAAGATGATTGCAAAAAATGGTGTTCGCCTTTACTTTTTGAAAAGGCCTGTAATGAACTGTCCAAACTTTGGGATAACTGTCCTGTATCCAGAGTTGATTTTGTAAAACAACTTGAAAAAACCTCAGAGCTGTTATGGACATTATCTTCAAGCATCCAAACCCGCTTTGCTGCCTGTCTGCTTGAAGGCACCGTACAGACTATCTTCATCATGGCACTTAATGCCCTTTATCATCTGGGCAATGAAGATCAGGCGGTTTTAACCGCCTATAAAGTCATCAAATGTTTTAAAAACTTTTTAGACGATGCTAAAAAACTCTTTGAACTGCTGCCAAACTATATTCTGGGAGAACATCGTCATTTATTAAACGGACGTCTTGGATTTGATCATGAAGAAAGCAAAGCACCGCTTCTTGCACCTTTACACCGTTTTTATCCGCAAACACCGCACGATCAATGCAAAGTCTTTAAAAAACGTTATTCATGATCACAAGGCTTTGGCAAAAGCCTCAAAAAGCGAGTAAGAGCGCTTATCATTACAAGAAAAAAACTCAGGATGCCACTGCACTCCCAGTTCAAATCCTCCGTTTTTAACCCTGGCGGCTTCTACTATGCCATCTTCTGAAACAGCTTCAGTCTCAAGACAGGCGGATAAAACCTTAACGCCCTGATGGTGATAACTGTTAACCTCAAGCTCATCTTGTCTGAAAATTTCAACAAGCATGCCGTTTTTTTTAAGCTTTACCTTGTGAACGGCTCTGTCATAAGGCGGATGCATGCAATGGTTGATCTTGGAACTTTTCTGCGAAGGCAGATCTTGAAAAAGACTGCCTCCGGTAACCGCATTTAAAATTTGCAAACCGCGGCATATACCCAAAAAAGGCAGTCTTTGCTTAATTGCTTTTTTAAGCAAAAAACTCTCCTGTACATCGCGTTTTTTGCAGGCAACACCGCATACAGCCAGTCTTTCTTCACCGTAAAGTTCAGGTGACAGATCTTGACCTCCGGTAAACAAAAGTCCGTCTACTTTTTCTAAAGCCGCTTCAAGCACCTTGGTGTCATCGCACAAAGGCAACATCAGCGGCAAAACGCCGGCGTTGATAAGTCCTTCAAGATACCCGGGCAACATCCACAGGCTCTTTTTCTCTTCATCCCAAAGCGGCAGTACTCCTACAGTTTTCATAGTCTTGCTAAACCTCCGTAATAACAGGAAAGTTTAAATTAGAGTTGCGAACTTTTGGTTTTTGCACCTTTTTTTAACTGTGCTGATCTAAAAAGAGCACTAAGCCCGGCGTAAATCCGGGCTTTGAGTTATCTGTCCTGTTTTTTGTTTTTTAAGAGCTTGGGTTTACTCTTTAACACCAATCCCTCTCCTTTGCGTTTGGCTTCGGCTACTGCCCTTTCTTGTTTACGCACAGCCTTGGCATCGGCTCTGGCCCACATACGCTCATCTGCAGATTGTTTTCTATCAGCACGCATCTGTGATTGCGTTCTGCGAACCTGAGCAGGTTTTTGCTCGGCATACGGATTCACTCCGTCTTTAAATTCCACCAAAATAGGTGTTCCCATGATCTTGAGGGCATCGCGATAGCTGTTAACTATATAGCGCTTATAAGATGCCGGAAGTTTCGAGGTCTT
>CALBLB010000131.1 GCA_937896115.1 uncultured Succinatimonas sp. | reverse complement strand
GCCTATATATTTTGAAAGCTCATCCTGATCTGTGCTGTTTTGCTGATTTGGATCAGTTTTTTGATCCTGAACGTCATTTTCTCCGGCATTCTTTTCATCAGCGGCTTTCTGCTCTGCCAAGGCTGACGACCACGCATCGGCAAGATCTTCATCCTTCTTTTGATCTTCATTATTTTGAGCTGGCTTTTCGCTTACTTGATCTGCTGCCTCCTGCGGTTGTGCTGTTGCAACATCGTTTTCCTCTTGCAAAGCATTATCAGATTGCGCTTCTTTCTCCTCTTTCTTAGGATCATCTTTAGCGCTGTTGGTGACATCTTCAGGGGACTCTTCATTATGCAAGGCTTTGTTCCACAAAGCCTTGGCTTCTTTATCAGCCTCATCTGCATTATTCGTTTCGCCGTCTTCGTCACGGGCTACTTCAGCTGCTGCCTTATCCCAAGCTTTTTGAGCGTCACTGTTTTGATCGTCGGCTTTTGCCTCACTCTCTTCTTTGGCAACGGTGTTTGACAAAAGCTCGTCATCCACCACCTGAGTATTTTCATCGGAAAGCTCTGTCAGATCCTGCTGCAAACTGCGTTTACGGGCACGGCTCTTAAGTTTTACGAATACAAACAGTGACAATAACAACAAAGTCAGAAAACCAATGCCCGCTATCAAATAAATATAAGATTTCTGATAGTCGTTTTTCTGGGGGAGTCCGCCTAATTTTCCATCTGCCAAACTCACCTGTAAGGCTTCCAATTTTTCATCATTAGCCAGGATCATTTCCCGCATGTTGGCAGTATCACGATCCATTGCTGCAAGCTCACCTTTTAACTCGGTTACATTTTGTTGCAATTCTGCGAGCATTCCGTCATATTGTTTTGCCAATGACGCAACGGCCGAGTCTGTAGACTTGACCACAGCCTCATTGGCTTTTTGCATACGCTCGATAGAATCCATAAGTTTCTGATTTATATCGAGCATGCGTTTGTCGATCTGCTTTTGAGAACCTTCAAGCATGATCCTCAAAGCCTCAGGATCGAATTTATCCGCATCTTTACTAATAGCTGTGACTTGATTACTTAAATCAGAACTACTCCCGTTTTCAGTAGCTGAGGATGCTTGAGAGTTGTCTTTAGGATCGCCGTTAGCACTGGCCACGGCTTGGGTGGCAGCTTTGGTTACCGGATCGCTGTTTGATGATATCTGATCCGCTGCCGAGCTTTGCGGATCACCAGATGCCGCAGCTGAGGCTGTCTGTTGTTCAAGTTCAGCCTGACGTTCTGCTCTGGCATTTTTTACTAAATTTTCAGTAGCTTGAAATGAAGGCAACTGCTGAGATCTGTTGATGATTTGCTGAGCGCTTGAAGTTTTAGTCGCATTTTCTGAAGAAGGCGCGGCCTGCCGTGCTGCCAAGGCTGGTAACTGCAAAGAGCCCCGTTCCAAAAGTTCGCTTCCCGTAGCCGAGCTTTCACGGGCAATTTCACTTAAAGACGGAATGGCAATGCGTCCTGCGCGCAATCTGTTCACGTTCCCGCCTATAAACGCATTGGGATTATGACGGTAAATAGAGGCTACGATTTGAAATTCATTGACACTGCGATCAGGCGGAAGATAACGAGTCGCAATCGACCACATGGTATCGCTAGGACCTACCGTATAGTTACCTTGCGTTGCATTAGCCGACGCTGCATTTGATGCTGCAGCTACGGGACGTGCCGTATTCAAAACCTCAGATGCTGGGCGCGGAACTCGGTACGAAGACGAATTTTGCCTGGTTCTTGCGCGCCTATTTGCATTTTGACGTGCCGAAGTTGCATTGCTGCGCCCTGCGCTTTGAGTATTGGTCGGTAATGTATTTACCTGCTGATTTTGGGATACACTCGTGCTGTCCTCTGGCCCCTGAATGCTGATGGTAAAAGTGCCGTCATCGTCAGCGGCCATTGCCGAAGCCACCGCCGCTGCCAAGATGGCCGGTACCAGCAATGATTTAAAACTCCGCATGAAAATACCCCAATGTATAAATCAAATCAAAACAGAGAAAAGAAAAACTCAGCTGCGCTCTTTGGCTTTTTCAGTTAAAAGAGCGGCCAGTCCGACCACGTTCATGGCTTCACCGCGTCTGGCATTATCCATCATCGCTATAAAGCTGAATGATTTACCGCTGCGACCGTGAGCTTTTACTCTGGTTATCAGCAATTGACTTTCGTTAACTGCATTCTCCACCGGACTTATGAGATCGTTATTGCAGAATTTTATCCAACTGCATGCTTTAAACGCATCTTTCACCGCATCAAGGGTAGTGCCGTTTTTAAGATCCACATGTACAACCGCCGTATGCCCGTAGAATACCGGCACCTGCATGGCCGTTACATCAAGTCCGCCTTGGATCTTCCCTAAGATCCTGACGGTTTCTTCGGCAATACGACGCTCGTCATTGCTTACCCCGTCGTCCCCGAGACTGCCTACGTGCGAAAGCACATTGAAGGCTACCTGAGCATCAAAACCGTAATGCTCACCGTCAAGACCGTTTAACAGTCTGACAGTCTCGTGTGCCAAGGTTTCTGTTCCGTTTCTGCCCTGCTCGGATACCGACTGCAATACGGTAACGGACGAGCGTTCAATGCCGAATTCATCATCAAGCGGGCTTAAGGCCAAAGCTATCAATGAGGCCGATGAGCAGGCCGGAACGGCCAGTTTGGTATCAAAAGCATAATCGGCTTCAAAAGGATTTAATTCAGGTAAAATGACCGGGATTTTTTGATCCCCAGAAAACAGACCTGAATTGTCGATAACGATACAGCCGGATCCTCGGGCTTCTGGGATCAAACGCTCGCTTTCATCTTTGGTGGTAAGAAACAAAGCCAAATCGGCTTTGGAAAAATCGAAATCATCTACGGATGAGATCATATAATTGCGACCGTTTAAGGTAACCGCATCAAATTCACCGCTAAGAGGTGACAACGGAAACAGTTCTTCAACCTCAAAGTGCGTGTTCTGCATAGTTTCAATTACCAGTTTGCCGACATCGCTGTCGTAACCGTAGATCGCAATTTTAAGTGCCATTTAAAAAACTCCTGTGATTTCAAATTGGCTATTTTAACAAATCATACGAGTAAGACTGTCATTCTTTCGTAAGCTTCGCCCGGATTAAACATCAAAAGGGGGCATAATGCCCCCTTTTATGATTAAACGGTAAGATTTTTAACCCATTAACAGTTCGTTCAAATTCTTTACGAAACTTGAAGGATCTTTAAGTCCGCCCTGATCTGCCAGCAAAGCCTGCTCAAAGATTATTTCAGCCCATTTCTTAAAGCGGCTCTCATCTATTTCTGCATAGGCTTTCTTAACCAAAGCATGCTCAGGGTTCAGCTCAAGGGTGAACTTTTCGTCAGGCAGCTTTTGACCGGAGGCCTCCAGCAGACGTTTCATCTGATTGCTCATCATACGATTGGAATCAGAGATCACGCAAGAAGGCGAATCGGTAAGACGGGTAGAAATTTCAACATCCTTAACCTTATCTCCCAAAGCCTGCTTAAAGCGCTCGATGAGATCCTTGTTTTCCTTGGCAGCAGTTTCCTTCTTTTCCTTTTCTTCTTTTCCGCCTAACTCGTCAGAAAGTTTAAGATCAGACGCTGCGGCAGATACGAATTCCTTGCCTGCATATTCGGACACGTTGCCCATAAGCCATTCGTCAACACGCTGCCACATGAGCAAAACTTCAATACCTTTCTTCTTGAGGGTTTCAAGATAAGGAGAATTGGCGGCGGCTTCGTAACTGTCTGCGGTGATGTAGTAAATCTTGTCCTGCCCTTTTTGCATGCGGGAGATATAGTCATCCAAAGATACGTTTTCTGCAGAGTTGTCATTGACGGTCGAGGCAAAACGCAACAGTTTCATCACGCTTTCACGATTTTCGTAATCCTCAACAGGACCTTCTTTGAGGCAATTGCCAAACTGTCCCCAGAAGCTCTGGTAATCGTCCTTGTTATCCTTGGCAAGTTTCTCTAGCATCTGCAGTGAACGCT
>CALBLB010000130.1 GCA_937896115.1 uncultured Succinatimonas sp. | reverse complement strand
TTCACAACAAAATCTTCGCTTTTTGAGATTTTATAAAAGCTATAATTTTCGAGAGTTTTATAAAGAGATTGCCAGTAAACTCCTGTTGACTCCATGATCAGGATCTCAAGTTTAAGTTTTCTGCACCACTTGGCAAAGTTCGCTAATTCTTCTTTTGTAGCTCCTGATGATCATTGCAAGATCTTCAACGAGGCATTTTCTATGTCTCCGTTTTGGTAGGTTGCAACTGTCAAATTAGAGTGAACGTCGATGCCGATCGCACTTTGATGAAGAGCATGAAAAGTAGCCAATGCATCTTTTTTCTTATGCGCTATACTCATAGTACAACCTCCTATGCGGTTGTAGCCTAATAATATCGATGCTCTTTCCTACAGAGGTGCAAATAGAGAAACTTGAATTGCATCTTTAACTCAGAACAAGCTAAAGCTGTATTCTGTTTTTATTTGAGATCGTCAATAATCAACAAATAGGTAGACGTCATCATGCTGTTGTACAGCAATTGCACCCGCCATAATTTTTTTACGGAGTCATAAGCTCTCAAAAAAAGCCACATGGACAGGGAAGGAGCATCTTCTTAAAGCATGGGATATTTTGGTAAGAATAAAGTAAGACCAGATCCTGCTTTCATGCACTGCCGTGAACGGGATGGCTCTGGTAATGCTATTACTTCCTGTAAAAAGCTCTTTCAAACACGGCTAAGCCTTTGCTTGCTTTTCTTTGATAAAATAGCAGGTTGTCACTGATTGTTATGCTTTTTTCTCATGAACATTACCGATCACAATTTCACAAGCTTAAAAAAACACTTAAGATTTACCCTGTCTGCACTGTTACCTGCCTTCATCATTGCTTTTTTGGTAATGACCGCAGGCAGAATTATCTTCATCCACAGTTTTACCGAAGAAGCCGTACTTAAAACCTGGGGCACTCCGGTGTTTTCCGTATTTTTAGAAAAATGCGTGCTGTTTGACCTAAAGTACGCCGCTCAGGCTTTTTTACCGGCATTGCTCGCGGCTTTTCTTTTGGGCTGGCGCCAAAATCTCTGCCGACTCTACCAAAAGATCTTTTGGATCTTTAACCTCACGGGTTTTCTTTATGTACTGCTGCTTACAGTCATAAACTATTACTACTATCTTACCTACAGCCGTATTATCGACGTTTTCTTCTTTGCCTTTTTGCAAGAAGATCCTATTGCCACCTTAAAGACTCTTTACGAGGACTACCCCTTGATCTCAGGAGTCTTAGCCTGTATCGCAGGCTCTGCTCTTTATTTATGGATCTTCTCTAAAATAAGCACCCGCGTATCTTCCTGGATAAAACTGCCTAAAAATAAGCTTTCAACCTTTGCCCTGATCGTGCTTGTCATCATTTTGGATGCAGCGGCCTTGCGCGGCTCTTTCGGCACCTTCCCTTTAAGACAAAACAGTGCTCAGGTTTCATCAGATCCTTTGGTCAATCTTTCAGTTCCCAACGGTCCTGCAGCTTTACACTGGGCGCGTAAATGGGCCAGACAGCAAGCGGTGATCCCTGAAGTTGAAATTTCCCAACTGCAAAAAGACTATGAGGCATTGGGGATCAAAGCTCCCTCTGCTGACGATTTGTATGCACCGCTTGAATTTACCACCCCTAAAAATGAGTTTCTTGAGAAAAACCCGCCCGATCTCGTGATCTCCGTTCAAGAAAGCATGAGCACGCATATGTCGCTTTATGACGATGCTCAGACCAGAGATCTCTTCGGGCAGCTGAGGCATCACATCAAAGAGGATTTTTGGTTCCGCAATTTTCTCTCAGAAGGCAACGGTACCATGGACAGCCTTACCCGTATTTTGCTTGAAGTACCGGATCTGAATCTTTCTACTTCAACTCAGGGAGAACGCGATTACATCACCAATGCTTTAAGAGCTTTCAAAGAAAAAGGTTACCGCATCGTTTTCGTCACCGGCTGTCAGGGTTCCTGGCGTGATATGAATAATTATTTCCGTCGCATCGGTATGGACGAAGTCTACGAGATGAGTACGCTGCTGCAATGGTACCCTGATGCAACCTCATTTGCCTGGGGGGTTGATGACGAGTATATGTGGCGCGGAGTACTTAAGGTATTACGCGAAAAACACGATCAGCCTTTATTGGTGTTTACCCTCTCCATCTCCAACCACCCTCCTTTTCGCGTGGCCGAGAATGTAGAGCCCAAAACCATAGAGCTTAGTACCGAAGAATTAAAACGCTTCCCTTACCCTAATACCACCACTCTTTTTGCCACTTATCGCTATGCCAACGATCAGTACGGTCGCTTTATCGATGAGATTAAAAAAGATCCGAAGTTAGCCGATCACACCATCCTTGCGGCAACCGGCGATCACAATATGCGCGGTATAGGCTACGACGCCTACCCTGACGAGCTGGCATTAGGACATGCCGTGCCGTTTTATATGTATATACCGCGTATTTACCAAGAGCATGACACCGTAATCTACGATCCCAAACAGTGGGGATCGCAAAAAGATCTCTTTGCAACCGTAGCATCTCACAGCTTAAGCCATGCAAAAATGCATACCTTAGGTTGCGATCTTTTGGGTGACAAAGACTCCTGCCGTTATCAGTTTGCCTTCAATTCAGAGGCGGCAGTTCCTTGGAATTCAGGTTATGTCTGTGATTTATCCGGGATCTTCCAATTTAATGCTTTGAAATTAAAGGATGATACCGACGATCTGCGGGCTATTGCCAGCCCGGCGCTAAAAGACGCGCCCCTTTGTAAGAAGGCCCAGGCATTTTCAAAGCTTGAACGCGATCTTTACTACTATCAGGCAAAACACGGTCCTAAACTTCCATAAGCAAAGATCCGAAAAAAAGGTTCGCTTTTGCGAACCTTTTTATTAGATGAAGGGATCAGCCTCTTGCAGAGAGTTCCACCAGCTTCAATGTAACTTCAAGCGATTTTTCAAAAGCGCTTAAAGGCAAAAATTCGGCATTGGAGTGGAAATTATGAGCTCCGGTAAAATAATTCGGTGTAACGATGCCGCGGGGTGACAAGGCAGAGCCGTCGGTACCGCCGCGCATGGCATAAGTATGAGCCTTGATCCCCAAGGCCTCAAATGCCTCATAGATCAAGGCAACCGGTTTATCCTCACGCGTAACGTTATTGGCGATGTTCTCATAGGTATCGCTTATTTCAAGCTCTATCTTGGCCCTTGGATACATATGTTTTAACTTCTCAACATTCTCCTGCAAAACATTTTTGCGCATCTCATAGCGTTGTTTGTCATGATCGCGGATGTTGACGTTTAAAGTGCAGAAAGTGGCATCAGCCTTGATCCCGTTAAACCACCAATAACCTTCTTTACCTTCGGTGCATTCGGGGGTCTCGTTACGATCGAACATGGAGATGAGATCGTGTGCCACCAGCAGAGGATTTACCAATACCCCTTTTGAAGACATGGGATGAGCACTTACTCCCTCTATCTTTACCGTAGCCGATCCTGCATTGAAAGTCTCATAAACGACGTCGCCTAATTGACAGCAGTCTATGGTATAGGCAAAGTCAGGATTGAATTTTTTAAGATCCAATAATTTAGATCCACGCAATCCGATCTCCTCATCTGCTACGAAAGCTATCTTTAGATCACCGTGTTTTATCGAAGGATCATCGTGAAGCACCGCGAGCATAGTCATGATATTGGCACCTGCGGCTTTATTGTCCGCACCTAAAACCGAAGTTCCGTCGGTAAAGATGATCTCATCGCCAACATAAGCATTAAGCTCAGGATGCTCTGCCTGCTTTAAAACTATATTGCGCTCTTTATTAAGCATCACGTCGCCGCCCGTATATTTGATGATTTGCGGGTGAACCTCAGGCGACAGCGATACATCTACGGTATCAAGGTGAGATACGAAGCCTACGCATGGAGCTCCTGCCACGTTGCCTTTTAAAGTTGCGTATACTGCCGCATGCTCGTCGATGCTGATCTCACAAAGCCCCAGCTCTTTTAACTCCGAGGCCAAAAGCTCGGCATAACGGCGCTGCCCTGCACTTGAGGGAACCTGCGCTATCGAGGCATCAGATTGTGAGGGAATAGCCACATAACGTAAAAAACGTTTTACCAATTCATCACGCTTATTCATTCATTTCTCCGTACCCGGACGGTTGTCGGGATGTCTTGTTTTTAATGATTAAAAAGGCCGGATAACCGGCCTATAAAATTACTGCGGGAACATGGTTGACGGATAGTCAAAGCCTGAGTGGAATCCCAAAGGAATACCGACGAACCAGTATACGTAAAGTACCACGGTAAGGACGATGAGCAACGCAAAGGTATAAGGCAGCATCATCGAGGACAAAGTTCCTATGCCTGCTTTGCTGCAATAACGCTGACAATAAGATATGAGCAAAGGATAGAAAGGGAACAAAGGAGTACATACGTTCACGGCAGAGTCGGAGACGCGGAAGGCTGCCTGAGTAAGTTCAGGAGAGATCCCCAGCATCATGAGCATGGGCACGAATACAGTGGAAAGTATGGCCCATTTTGAAGTAGCCGAAGTAATGAGCAGATTTAAGCAAGCCGTAAGCATGATGATCCCAAAGAGCGTAACACCAGAAGGCATGCCCAAACCTTTTAAGAATTCGGCACCTGCGATGGCAAGCAAAGTTCCTACTCCGGAATGACCGAACACAAAGAGGAATTGGCCTGCAAAGAAGCAGAATACCACGAACGAGATCAGCATCTTCATGATCCCTTCCATGGACGCGATCACATCGCGGGAATTTTTAAAGCTTCCTGAAAGGAAACCGTAGACCAGTCCCGGAACTGAGAAATAGATAAAGATCAGCGGAACAATAGCCTGCATCACCGGAGCTTTAGGAGAGGTAAGCGAGCCGTCGGGAGCACGTAACATGGAATTTTCAGGATAGCAAAGCGCTCCCAAAATAACCAGCATTACTGCCAATACCAAGACGGCAATACGGAAAGAGCGGCTTTGTCTTGGAGTGGTCTTGCTAAGATCAAATTCACTGTCATGAGTATTGATCTTCTGATCAATAGGCATGGTGGCCCAGAGTCTGGGCTCGATGATCTTGTCGGTTACGTACCATACCGAAGCGATGACGAATAAAGTTCCGCCCAAAGCATAAAAATAATTGCACAGCACGTTCACGCTGTAATCAGGATCGATAAGATGCGAAGCGCTCTCGGTAAACGACTGCATCACCGGATCGATGATCGAAGGGGTGAAAGAAGCCGTAAATCCGCCTGCAAGTCCTGCAAAGGAGCAGGCAACCCCGGCCATGGGATGACGGCCGCATACGTAGAAAATAAGGGCTGAAACCGGCATCAAGATGGTATAGGCACTGTCGGAAGCCAGATGGCAGACTATGGATACGAAGATCACGGTCGGAGTTAAGAAACGACGCGGGGTAACGGCCAGGAACT
>CALBLB010000129.1 GCA_937896115.1 uncultured Succinatimonas sp. | reverse complement strand
AGGAGTTGGACGAGGACAGTTGGAGTGCGATGGGACCTGATGAACAAAACCGCCTCATCGAAGATCTGGAGCAAAAATTGCAGTTTTATCAAAAGTGTAATGATGATAACGATCGTTGGGTAAAACTTGCTAAAGACGCACCGGTATCTGAAAGTGTATATCCCGTTCCGCTGGAGGCTTTGCCCTGATGACTCAAGATCCGGTCTTATCTTTAAAAGAGCTTTCTTATGTCTATAAAGAAGAGAGTGAGCTTAAGATAAGACTTGACAGTCTGATTTTATATGCTGGATCCAGCGTGGCACTTATCGGGTTGTCAGGCTCCGGGAAATCGACGCTTTTAGAATGTTTGGGCTTGATACGCCCGGGGTTTGCCGCGTCTTCGTATAGCTTTGCAGGTTTCAACCTTTTAAGCAGTTCTTTAAAAAAACGTACTTTGGTGCGCTCAGCCCTCATGGGGATCATGCCTCAACAAGGAGCTTTGATCCCTTTTTTGCGCATAAAAGATGATTTTAAGATCACCTTAAAACTTGCATTTTATGCCAGAGCAAAACTTAACATAAAAGATACTTTTACTCATCAGCAGGCTATGGAGCAGGCGATACTGCTTGCCAACAAGCTTGGTATAGGCAATTTACTTGAACGCTATCCTGAGTCTTTGTCTCAGGGGCAGCGCCAGCGCGCTTCATTTGTAAAAGCTTTGATCCACCGTCCCAGGCTTTTGCTTATCGACGAACCCACGGCGGCCCTTGATCCCGTGCATGCCAAAGAGCTTTTTGAGATCATGCTGGATGAATGCGCAAAACGTAAACTTTGTGCTCTGGCCGTCACCCATGATCTTGCGTTAGCGCGTGAACTGAAACTTAAGATCTGTGCTTACGACAGTTCCCTAAGTCATGACGGGCTTAATGTTTTTAAGGAGGAGCTTTCGTGATCTTAAAGCTGTGCCTCGGCGATTTAAGACATGAAGGGCTGTTAAGCCTGTGTGCGGTGGCTTCATTAGTAGCGGTGATCGCTCCTTTGCTGCTGCTCTTTTCATTACGCTACGGCATTCTCTCTTCTATGGAGCATGATTTAAAGGCAAATCCCCTAAACCTTGAGATCAAGATGTTGCAAGGTTACACGCTTAAAGAGGATTTTTTTAAAACTTTAAGAGCAGATCCGCATACGGCTTTCGTCGTGGAAATGACGCGTTCTTTAAGCGTTACTGCCGATGTCAGTGCCAATCACAAGGCAAAAAGCGGCGCTGAGTGCATACCTACGGCTACAGGAGATCCTCTGTTTGCTTATTCTGCAATAAGCAATTTGCAAGACGATCATGATGCGGTGATATCAGCATCTTTAGCAGAAGATCTAGGTTGTGCGCAAGGAGACATTTTGAAAATTGCCGTGCCCAGAGTGCGCAACGGCCGGCATGAGCGGGCAGTGGCAAACTTTAAAATCACGGGGATTTTAAAGGCAAGTCTTGCAACGGGGTATAAGCTTTATCTTACTTTGCCTGCGATCACCGCCATGGAAGATTACCGCGACGGTTATGAACCTTTGATCTTCTCTGACGGCAGTTTTTTAAATCAGGGACGTCAAAGTTATGCAAAAGCCAGGATTTATGCAAAAGATCTTGATTCTGTGGAATATTTGTCAAAAAAATTAAGACAACATTTTCAAATAGCCGATAAACTTTTTGAAATAGAAGATTTAAAAGCCCTGACGCGGGTGCTGAATTTTATTTTTTTCATCATTGCCGCAGTGTCGTCAACAGGCGGATTGGCTGCCATGGGCGGCTTGATGCTGGCTATGGCTGCCCGCAAGGAGCTGGCTTTGTGTTCTTTGAGAATAAGCGGACTTACAGACTGCGGCGTGATCTTAATGCTGATCGCAGAAAATGTCGTTTTAGGAAGTCTGGCTTTTTTATTTTCTCTGCTTTTATACCTGTCAGGCTCTTGGTTGTTTGCAACTTATTTTGCTCCTTTGCTTGGTGAGCATAAGGCAGTGTCGGTGCTCACTTTAAGCCATCTTTTGGTCTTTTATCTGGTGGTAGCAACAGGATGTGCCGTGCTGTCTTTTTTAATAGCCCGTTATAAGGTTTTGGCAGTTCCCTTATCTTTGGCCTTACGGCGTGACTGATATGAAGTTTTTGCTATATGTAGTGTTGCTGGGATTTAGCTGTGAAGTCTTATCTGCAGTTCCAAGTGAAGATCCCCATCCTCAGGCAGATGATGTGATCCTGCCTTTGCCCTGCAACGATGTCATGGTATTTCGCAAGATCAGGACTGCATCTGCTAAGGAGCGTTTTAAGGATGCGCGTTTTACCTCCGGTATACGCAGTTCTGAAAGCCCTTTTGCGCAGGATCCTTCCTTATCTTTCGTGCAAGGCGGCTTTAAAGATCAGGACGGATATTATTACCTCATGGGAAAATATGAGGTAAGCGCCGTTCAGCATCTTGAAATTCAAGGAAAATGTCCTACAGGCAAGATCTCAGTTAAAGATAAGTTGCCTGCCGTATCTTTATCTTGGTTTGATGCGATGCAAAGTGCGCGCGAGTATTCTTTGTTTTTGCAACAAAACGTGGAAGTTTCAAAGCTTTTCTCCCGTCAGATCTTTGCAAGACTCCCGTCAGATGCCCAATGGGAATTTGCAGCCCGCGGGGGGTTAAAAGTATCCAGACTTGAATTTGAGGGTAAATTGCCGCCTATGGACGGAGAGCTTGCCGAGTATGCCTGGTATCAGGGACCTCAGAGTGCTGCAGGGCATCTTAATCTTCCGGGAAGACTAAAACCCAATCCTTTGGGGCTATATGATATGTTGGGAAATGTCCAGGAGATGATTTTTGAGCCGTTTCATGCAGTAAGAACCGGCAGATTACACGGGCAAAGCGGCGGTTTTTGCGTACGCGGCGGCTCGTATCTTACTAATAAAGATTCAGTAACCTCGGCTTTGCGTATTGAAAAACCTTATTTTTTAAAAGGGAATGAACTGCAGGCCAAGGATACGGGATATCGTTTGGTGATAGATACTGTGGTGGCCAAAGACGGATCTGAGGTTAAAGAGCTCAATGCCGAGCTTGCTTCTTTGGGTACTGCCGATACCACCGGCAAGGCCGGAGGAGAGAGCAAAAATACGGTGGCACGCTTAGACGGGATCATCAAAGAGCAGCAAAACAATGCCAAAAAACTAAGCGACGAAAAGAATTCTTTGGAAAAAATCAATTCAACCCTGTCAAAGAGCAATCAGGAACTCTCTTTGCAATTGCAACAGTTGCGTGACGAAATGGTGACGGCAAATTCCGAGCGCGATGAAATGCGTGATGTGGCCGTAGCTGCCAATTTACGTTTGGGAGGTTTTTTATGCCGCTCCATGTCGGATGAGCTTTCTACCAAGCTTTATTTTGAAAAAACTGCCGAGGTTTTAAAAGATCGCTGTGACAAAAACTCTGCCATGTGTCCTTCGTTCAAAGCTGCCGAAAAAAGTGCGGAAAACAGTAAAAAAGCTTTGAGTATGCTGTCATCCTACTACGGAGATACCCTGTCGGAGGCAGTGGCAACTTACGATCTCAAGCTTTTTGATAAGTCATTACGTGATACCAAGCCGCAACTTGAACACAGCGGAGTTTTGGCATTTATTGAAAAATATGTAACTCACCTTAAGAGTTATGCTCAAAGACCGCAGGATCCTGAAAAAAATCGGAAATTTTGGAGCGGTGAATGTCATGTGGGGAAAAAGTAAATCATGTTGAGAGTAAAGAGGATTAAATGCTCCGAGCTCAGCCCGCGATCAGGTGAGTTATGCAGGAACTTTGATGCCTGGATAAGTGAGCTTTCATTAAAGCTTGATAAAGACTGCGTGGCACTTTTGCCCCGTGTGGAAAGTGACGGTGAATATTTTAATTTTCTGACCAAAAGAGAAGGCGGTTGCAGGGAGTTTTCAAGCAAGGAGCTAAATCCTGATCAAAAGGAAGAATTCTTAAAACGCAGTACGGTATTGCTAAATTTTTTAGATTCTAAAACTCCGCTTTCAAATCCCAAACTTGAAGTTCAAAGAGCTTATTTGAGCGAACTGATCAAAAGCGGCTCTCATGTAATGGTATTTGATCGCGGGATCCCTTTGCTTTTACCCGTGGAAACTACGCAAGAAGAGTCTCTAAAAAAAGCGGCGGTTTTACCGCCGGTGCCTCCGGCGCATCGCGGTTGTCTGTTGCCGTTTTTGTTAGGACTTTTAGGACTGCTGTTGCTTTTGGCTGTGCTTTGGTATTTCTTTTTAAGACCTTGGCCTTTTGAGAAAAATGAGGTGACGGTTAAAGATCCTCCCGTGTCTTCGGAGCCTGTGAAAACTCCCGCGGCAGAACAGGAAGAAGAGGCAGTTGTACCGGAGCCTGAAGATGCTTTAAAGCAAAAGGCTTTGGAGGAAGAACAGCAGCGTCTTGAAGCTGAGAAATTAAAAAAACAGCAAGAAGAGCAAAGGGTAAAAGCAGAGCAGGAAAGACAAAAAAAACTTGAAGCCGAGCGTAAGGCTGCGGAGCTTCAAAAACAGCAGGCTAAAAATGCCAAACCCAAATGCAGAGTAATGCGTGAGCAGGGTACTCTTCCTAAGATGGTCATAGCCTTTGACGGTTCTCAGTCCATGCTGCTTGACGACGTTCCCGGCAGCTCTTCGCGTCTTGCTGCTGCTAAAAGCTCAGCGCGCAAACTTGCTGATCACATAGATAAAAATGTGGAGATAGGACTTGTTGAGATCAACGGTTGTCCTACTGCCAAATCACGAGGCTTTTATACGGGGATCCAGCGCAGTGCGTTAAAAGGAACCATTTCCGGGATCAATCCCATGCGCTATGACGGCAGAACGCCACTTATAGACGGTTTGCAGCAGATCTCCAAAATGACCGACGGAGTAAATGCCGATGCCGTGGGCATATTGATCTCAGACGGTGAAGATACCTGTCCTGCTACGGCCAATTTGGATGTATGTCAGGTAGCAAGAGCCATACACAGGCGACAGCCCAGGCTTAAGATCCACACCATCCTTATAGGAGAGGATGCATCGCAGGCTGCCTGTGTGGCTAGGATCACGGGAGGAAAAGTTTTTTCTCCGCAAAATGCCCATGAAATAGACGCAGGATTGCAATCTTCAGGAAGTGAAATGAAAAAAGTCTGCGATGAGTAGTAATTGGGTTTGAAAAATAACCGTCAGTTATCTTTAGGCTCTTTTGCGTAAAGTTTAATCTGCAGAGTTTTTGGTAAAGGGGTAAACATGAGCGCAACAATGTTAAACGGCGGCAGTATTAAGAATTACATCCCCATAGGAGAAGACGGTCGTCCGGTGTGGCAACAGGCTGAAGCTTTCAGACTGGCCATATCCCGCAGTAAATCTTTGGGGCCCGCATATGCCGATATGTTGGCTTTGCCGCGTTTTACCGATTCAGGT
>CALBLB010000128.1 GCA_937896115.1 uncultured Succinatimonas sp. | reverse complement strand
TCAATCTTTTTCGCTACCCGAGTTTAGTGTGATATAAAAACTTGCTAAATTCGAGATCTCTTTACATATTCAGACTTTTGCTCAGATGAGGCAGGTGCTGAACCAAGGGAAGATCACGATGAGCAGGAATACCAAACCGTATCCGATAAAGAACGGGATCTCGCCTTTGGCGATCTGGCCCATCGAGAGCTTGGTAACCGAAGATGCGGCAAAGAGGTTGACGGCCACCGGAGGAGTCATGGTGCCTATTACGTTTGAAATCGACACGATAAGACCAAAGTGGATCACGTTGATGCCCAAAGATTCGGCAACCGGCCAGAGCAGAGGAACGAGCAATACGCAGGTAGCGATACCTTCAAGGAAGGTGCCGAAGATCAACAGCACGAAGGCCACGATCAGGCAGTATGCCGTAGCCGAGAGGCTCCAGGAGTTGATGAGATCGATAAGCGTCTGGGAAATGCCGGCATAGGTAAAGAGCCAGGAGAACGCGGTAGAGGTCGCGATGATGAAGAGCACCATGGCAGATCCTCTGCCTGAGTCGACGATCACATTCCACAGTTTGTTATAAGGCAATTCCTTATAGACGAATACGCCTACGATGAAGGCATAAACGGTGGCTACGGCTGCAGACTCGGTAGGGGTTAAAAGACCTGAGTAAATACCGCCTAACACGATCACCGGCAACATTACGGCTAAAGCTGCTTTCCAAGAGGCGTTGCAGAATTCAAAGAAGGAGAGGTGCTCGGTAGATTTGGGCCAGTTCTCTTTACGGGAAAGACCGATGGAAACCACGGCCAAAACTACGGCGATCATGATACCTGCTACTAAACCGCCTTTGAACAGATCACCGATGGAGGAAGAGGTGATGGTACCGTAAACCACCATGATGATGCTCGGAGGAATGATAGGGCCCAAACCGCCTGCTACTGCCAATAGGCCTGCAGAGCGCTCTTTGGGATAACCGCGTTTGATCATTTCAGGGTAAAGCATGGAACCGATGGCGATCACGGTAGCAGGTGCAGAACCTGACAGGGCGGCAAAGAAGGCGCAGGAGATGATCATCACGTAGAACAGACCGCCGCGTACGCCGCCTACTACGGAGTTGGCCAAATCGACGATACGACGGGAAATCCCGCCCTGAGTCATGAGATTACCGGCCAAAACGAAGAAAGGAATGGCCATGATCCCTGAGGAGTCCAATGCGGTGAAGATACGCTGAGATACTACGGTAACCGGCATATCGATGTAAAAGAGGGTTACGGCAGTTGCGGCACCCAAAGCCAGTGCAATAGGAACGCCGATGATGAGCAGCAGAATAAATCCGCCAAAAAGAATGAGTGCTGTCATTTATGCATGCTCCTGCTGATCTTTTGCTTTAAGCGGGGCTTTAAGCAATTTGAAGAAGATGATGGTCTGGACCACGGTGATAAAACCGAAGGCTACAGGCAGGATCAGATAGGGGATCCACATAGGCAGGCTCAGACCTGCGGAAACCTGGCCGGTAGCAAGTTGTTTTAACACCAAATCGTAGGAAGTTACGGTGATCATGATGGAGAAAGCGATGATCACGGCTTTGACGATCAGTTGCAGTACACGCTTTAAAAAAGGCGGACATTTGTCGGTAACGGAAGTGATGGCAATTTGAGAGCCGTCACGCAGACCGGCTTCAGTGGCCAACAAAGTCATGTAGACCATGCAATATCTTGCCAGTTCGTCGAACCAGGAAATACCGGCATGGAAGACATTACGGTTGGCAACCTGTCCGAATTCAGCAAGACACATGACGATGAAGCAAACGGCGATGATGACGTTTTCAAGCCGTTGCAGATTGCGTCCTAAAGGATTCATCTGAATATCCTCAGCAACCCCCGCACATGCGGGAGGGGAAAAGAGGGAAAGCTCCAATCCCTGGATTGATGGAAAGTCGGTTCAAATATTTTGAACCTTGGCAGTCACAGACTGCGGCCTTACGTTCGTATCTAAGCGCCCAAAGCGCGTCATCCTCCGTATATTGTGAAATGTTATGCGGACGGAGGATTTTCCACATGGCAGTGCTTTTTTAAAAAACTGAGAGCACCTAAGTGCTCTCAGATAACTTTATATTTTAATTTAAAAAAGCTCTCACGTGAAATTACTTGGCAGAGGCAACGGCTTCTTTGTAAGCATCAACCCATTCCTGAGGAACGTTGGAGGCAAGCTTCTGCAGTTCAGGAACAGCCTTGGCCTTCAGAGCTTCACGATCGATGTCATAGAACTTCACGCCCTTCTTGAGGAGTTCGGCCTTAGCATTGTCGTTGATTTCCTTGAGGTTCTGACGCTGCCATGCCACGGCAGTCTTCATGGCTTCGTATACCTTAGGCTTGAGCTCATCAGGGATCTTCTTCCAGGTACGATCGGAAACACCGACGAAGATGTAGGTGAACTGGTGGTGAGTATTGGTTACGTTGTTGATGACTTCGTAGTAACGGTTGATGAGCATGTTGCCGACGGCATTTTCGCAAGCATCAATGGTGCCCTGCTGCAAGGCGGTGTACTGCTCGGTAGCAGGCATAGGAGTGGCGATGGCGCCCAAAGCGTTGAATGCGGCGATCTGCATCTTGTTTTCCATGGTGCGGATCTTCACACCCTTGAAGTCGTCAAGTGACTTGATAGGATTCTTGGAGAAGGTATCACGGAAGCCGGACTCCAAAGCACCGATGATGTGTACGCCCTGAGCTTCAGCCTTTTTGGCAATGAGTTCGCCCAGCTTGCCGTCTACAGCAGCGTGAGCCTGAGCTTCGTTGTCAAAGAGGAAGAGCTGGTCCAAAATGGTCAGTTCAGGAATAAACTGGGAAAGGACGGTATTAACGATGGTGATGATGTCCATGGTACCCATCTGAGCACCTTCGTACATCTCACGCTCACCGCCTAAAGTACCGCCGGCGATGACCTGAACCTTGAGCTTGCCGTCGGTGAGTTTATCGAGCTCTTCGGCAAACTTCTTACCGCCTAAGGCATAGCTTGAGGTAGCCGGATCCACAAAGCCCATCTTCATGGTCAGAGTGTCGGCTGCATTGGCAAATGAGGTTACTGCAAATGAAGCGGCAACTGCGGCAGCGATCAGGCATTTTTTGAACTTAAACATAGTGGTCTCTTCCTGTCTTTCTAGTATGAACATTAAAGTCCGCCAAAGTTCTGGCAGAGCTAACTTTACGCAATCATCTGAGTAAAATTTGTTTTGTCGATCACAAAATAACTAAATTCATCAGATGTGATGTAAGAAAGGTGAGCTGCAGCACGCCGCAAAATAGAATGCATTTTTTCGTCAATATTAAAACCAGTTATTCAAAAAATGTGGATAAAATCTGTGAGAAATCACCTGAGGATAAGCTTAAATCTGCAGATCACCGTGTCGGCAGCCGTAAAAGAGATCAGATCATTTTTGCCGTTTCAGGCAAGAACATTGCGCATGAGCATATAGGAAACAGCTTGTATTTAAGGAAGTTATTATTTGCAAAAAGTTCGTTAACTTTAAGTTTTTGCGGGCTTATCGTGCAAATGATTGCGTTATCTTTTGTTGCCTTAATGCTGCGGAGGGGCAAATTTGCAGTAAAACTTTTAAAAGCAGGCGGTTTTAACGGAGGTTTTGTGATCATATAATCTTTAATATGAAATCGTTATCTGTTTTGGTATTAATGCTTTTTTTGGTGGGTGTGAACTCACAGGCAGCTATCTATGCGCCTGAGGCACCTCCTGAGTTACCTGAATCTTTAAAGAATTTTCGTACCGAAGCGCAACTGCATGAGCTTGATGAGATCAAGAATCAAAATTCCGATGACGGGGATCTTGAAGAGCTTGAGATCCAGTCATCCCCCTTTATTCCAGGAGACGACAGCTCCGGAGTAGTGAGATTTTCCAATGTCTACGTGCCCAAACTGGTGATGGGAGTGCCGGATCGCGGCATGCTCATCGTGCGTTTTTTCGATGCCGACGGCAATCCTTGGGAAATTGACAAAACCGAGCTTGAGCTACCGGGGTTTTCCTC
>CALBLB010000127.1 GCA_937896115.1 uncultured Succinatimonas sp. | reverse complement strand
GGCTTCAAGTTCTTTAACATCGCCAAGTTTGGTGGCCGTACCGTGAGTATTGATGTAATCGATTTCTCCGTCTACTCCGCGCAAAGCCTGACGCATGCAACGGACCGCACCTTCTCCTGACGGTGCTACCATGTCAGCGCCGTCGGAACTTGCACCAAAGCCTGCAACTTCGGCCAAGATCTTGGCACCGCGAGCCTTGGCATGCTCCAAAGACTCAAGCACCAGCATACCGCCGCCTGCGCCCATCACAAAACCGTCACGATCTGCATCATAAGGTCGCGAAGCCTTTTGCGGAGTTTCGTTATAACCTTTGGACAAAGCCCCCATTCCGTCAAACAGGCAGGCCAAGGTCCAATCGGCCATTTCTCCGCCGCCTGCGAACATTACGTCGTGACGACCTAGCGCTATTTCATCACAGGCAGCTTCTATGCAATGTACAGAAGTTGAACATGCCGAAGCAACGCTGAAAGATGCGCCTTTGATCTTAAATGCAGTGGAAAGACATGCAGAAACCGTAGAACACATGGCTTTAGGCACCGCATAAGGTCCGACCCTTTTAATTCCCTTCTCACGCAAAGTGTCGGCTGCTTCAACTATGGCTTTGGTATCACCGCCGCCTGAGCCGCAGATAAGACCGGTGCGCTCATTGGATACCTCGGAAGGTTCAAGTCCTGAGGTTTCTATGGCTTCCTGCATGGCAATATGACTATATGCAGCCGCCTCTCCCATAAAACGCAACATTTTGCGATCTATGCGTGAGGAAAAATCGATCTCAGGTACAAGTCCTGCAACCTGTGAACGCATACCGTGTTCGGCATAGCTTGCGTTAAATTTAATACCGGATCTTCCGTTTTCCAAGGAATCCTTAACCGCATCTCGTCCTACGCCGATGCTTGAAACTATACCCAAACCTGTGATCACGACTTTATGAAATTGCATAAACGTCCTTACGCTGTTGTACTTTGCTGAGTGTCCTGATTTAAAAATATCGGGATCTGGGTCTTTATTTCCATTAGGTACCAAATATTTATCCGGCACCGTATCCTGCGACCGATTAAAAGATCCTCTTAGGTCATAGTTTACAACAGATGTAGCTTATGAGTTCAGTCTGAGCATTTTGAACACGTTTTAGGATGTGATCAGAATGACATTTTAAAATTAATGTAAATATTTCTAATATTTTGGATATCATTCCAGCATTTTTGTGCTTAAATGTTCAGAATTTCATCAACCGATTAACTGCATTTTTATTATGACTGACGAAAAAAAGGATAAACCCAGAGTTCCTGCATTGATAAGAGCTCTTACCATACTTTCTCTTCTAGAACAAAAACACTCGATGAGCATCAGCGAAATCATCAAAGGCTCCGCTCTGCCTCGCAGTACCGTTTACGTTCTCATGGACGAAATGACCCGTCTTGGACTGGTACATCAAAACAATCAGGGGCTTTACCAACTCTGGATGAAAGTGATCCAGCTTGGACAAGCTGCCAAAGACAGTCTTGATCTTCGCGATCTGGCCACCTCACACCTTGGTACTTTACTGGAGTCCTGCGAATGCATAGCCGTGCACTACGGCGTGTTCGACGGCGACAAAGCTTTCTATTCGGTGAAAATGGAAAGTCCAAGAGCAGGTTTTCACATACTCTCCCGTGAAGGCATGGAGATCTCTTTGGTGCATGCAGGCCTTGGTAAATGTCTTTTAGCCTTTCAAGATCCTTCAAAACAAGAAAGGATCATCAACAGTCTTGACTATACCCCCAAGACACCTACATCCATTACCAGTCCTGAACAACTGCGTCGCGAACTTGCCACCATCAGGTTAAAGGGATGGGCTTTTGACGACTCGGAAGGCGAAAACGAGATCCGTTGCGTGGCAGCTCCGGTATTCGATGTAAAAGGAGTACTCCACGGAGCCATATCCATAGTAGGTGCACGCAGTAAATTTACAGATGAAGTGATCAAGAATGTGGTCGAGAATACCAAAGCCTGCGCCAAAGCAATTGGCGATGCCATAGTCTGATCTTTTTTCTTCATTTCTTTTCACCTCCTTTTTTGGAGGTTTTTTTATGGCTTTAGAAAATTTCATCGGATTTTTTGATACGGATCAAATTTCATTTTTAAATTTTTGTCTAATATTTTAAATACAGAATCTAATATTTTAGACAATGTTTCAAACATATGAGGATGTTATCCATGAAAGCTCGTAAAGTCTTAGCACTCTCCGCCTTAGCCGCCGTTTTAGGCACTTTCTGTGCCAGCGCCAATGCCACCGTGGTATTAAAAGCCGGCCATGACTCTCCTGAGACCGTTCCCGTTGCCAGAGGTCTTGCCAAGTGGGCCGAACTTGTAGAGCAGCGCACCAACGGCGAAGTTAAGATCCAAGTCTATAATAACGGTACTGCAGGCAGCGCCTCAGACTACGCCGTCAACTGCCAGCTCGGAACTCTTGATATCGGTGCTGTTAACCAATCCGTAATGACTTCTTTCATCCCTGACATCGGTGCTGTGGACATTCCTTACCTCATCACCTCTTATGAAGAAGCCGACAAACTTTTTGCCAACAACGGACCTCTGACCCAGTATTACTCAAAAGAAATTGCTGATGCCGGTATCAACCTCGTCAATATGGACGTATGGGAAGTCGGGTTCCGTGAATTTTCAAATTCAACCCGTGCCATTCACACTCCTGCAGACATCAAAGGCATCAAATTGCGCGTAATGGATTCAAAGATCCATCAGGGATTCTGGCGTGCTTTAGGGGCAGATCCTGTTCCCATGTCATGGGGTGAGGCTTACACGGCTTTGCAACAAAAAGCCATCGACGGTGTTGAAAATGCCATTTCTGTCCTCGACGGCAACAACATTAACGAAGTTAACCAGTATCTGGCCATGACCGATCACAACTATTCGGCCATCTTCATCATCATGTCGGCCCAGTCTTTAAAGAAACTTACCCCTGAGCAGCAGCAGATCTTGCAAGATACCGCTCGTGAAGCCGGTAAGTATCAGCGTGAAGAGCAACGTCGTCAGGCCAAAGCTGCCGTTGACAACCTGGCTAAAAAAGGCATGGAAGTTACCACTGTTGACAAAGAAGCTATGAAAGCTGCCGTTGCCGACTTTTTAAAAGAGCAGGAAAGCGAATATCCTGAGATCGTCAAGATCATCAAAGCTGCTAAGTAATCGATAAAAATTAAACTCCTGTCTTTTTCCCCGGATTTTATTCCGGGGATATTTTAGAAAAATACAGGATCTGTTTTCACTGAGGTTCATTTCATGTATAAAGCCTTGGAAAAAATTTTTGCTCTGTTCCAGAAACTGATGCTGGGACTTATCACCTTGGCCCTTGCAGCCATGATGTGTGTGATCGTAGTACAGGTTTTTACCCGCTACGTGATCTTCTACTCCCTGCCCTGGTCTGAAGAACTTTCGCGCTATCTCTTCGTTTTTATCGTGGTCTGTGGCATCAACATAGCAGTAAGCCGCGAAAAACTCATAAAAATCGATGCCGTACAGAACAGTTTCAAATCTTTACGTGCCCGTTTGGGATTTGACATCATGCATGCAATAGTAGGACTCGTTGCCTGCATATTGATAGCAATTTACTGTACCGATCTGTTTCCGGTCGGCCGCGTGCAAAAATCTCCTGCCATGCGCATTCCCATGATCATTATGTACGGTACCGTTTTTACAGGTTATGTCATTTCATCCGTAGCACTGTTCTTTAAGCTCGTTGAAAAACTCAAAGCCTTCTTCGATCCTAAAAACTACGGTGTGAAGATCTCGAGCAAAGATGACATCGAAAGCGTTATGAAAGGAGGAGAATAAACATGGATCTCCCTGTGATCGCCTTATTCGGCACTTTACTTGTCGCACTGATTTTAAGCGTCCCTTTAGTTTGGAGTCTGGCTCTAGCCTGCGTTGCTTCCGTAGCTTTGAATCCTGATCTTTCATTTGTGATCATCGGTCAACGCATGTTTGCAGGCGCCGACTCCTTCTCTCTTTTGGCAGTACCAGCATTCATGC
>CALBLB010000126.1 GCA_937896115.1 uncultured Succinatimonas sp. | reverse complement strand
CTTTTGGTTTGGGTCAAACCGTAACTTCAGGCATAGTTTCGGCTTTGGGAAGATCTGGCCTTAATATAGAAAATATTGAAAATTTCATTCAAACAGATGCAGCCATCAACAGCGGCAATTCAGGCGGTGCGCTGGTTAATCTAAAAGGTGAACTTATAGGCATCAATACCGCTATTTTGGGACCTAACGGCGGCAATATAGGCATAGGCTTTGCTATACCGTCCAATATGGTTAAAACGGTTACTGCGCAATTGTTGAAATACGGCAGCGTCAAACGCGGTATGCTTGGCGTTACCGGTACTGAACTTAACGCTGATTTGGCTCAAAGCTTCGGTTATTCGCAAAGTACCGGTGCTTTTGTTAACGAGGTTATGAAAGGAAGTGCTGCAGACAAAGCAGGACTGAAATCAGGTGACATCATTACTTCGGTAAACGGACGTAAAGTGTCTTCATTTGCACAGTTACGTGCCGCCGTAGCTACTAATCGTCCGGGCAGTACCATAGACATAGGCGTGTTCCGTGACGGTAAGGATCTTTCTTTGAAGGTGAAACTCGGAGATGAAAGTTCTTTTGAGGCAGAAGGAGATGCTGACGATGCCGGATCTTTATCACCTGCATTAGAGGGAGCCTCGCTTGCCAATAGTGATGACGGCGTCAAAATTGTTAATGTGCAACAAGGATCTATGGCTCAACGTCTTGGTTTAAAGAGCGGAGATGTGATCACCGGACTGAATCGTTCTGATGTCGGTAACATTGCTGAATTAAAGAGCCTTCTTAACAAAACCAAAGGACGCATCAGTGCTTTGAGAGTGGTAAGAGGAAATTCTGAGATTTTTATCACCTTAAGATAAATCGGTGATGTTCCCGTCTGCATGCATGACGGGTAACATTGATTACAAGTTGCAGTTTCAAACGCTTTAAAGCATTTGTATATTTTTGAAAACCGTCGGATAGCATGAGCTCCGGCGGTTTTTTCGTATTTTAAACGGACTTTTTGCTGACAAAAGATTTCATCTTGCGCAAAATAGACATGTCTTAAAGAAGGGGAAAACCGTGGGCAAGAAGTCTTTGTTTATAATCGTGCTCCCTGCTTTATTGGGAATACTGACGGGGATCGTCATTTTAACCATAAATCCAAATGCAGGACGTCATGTAGGAGATGTCTTATATTCAAAGGGGGTTAATGTAGACAGCTATGCTTATGCAGTAGCCAAAGCTGCTCCCAGTGTGGTGAATATTTACGTAACGGCGTTGAATGCAGACGATTCGTCAAAAGAACGCGGTAATGAAAACGCAGAGATCCGCAACAGTGCGTCGGGAGTGATCATGCGTTCAGATGGTTACATAGTCACAAATTATCATGTGGTTCCGTCATCAAATGAATCAGGACAGGCTATTTGGGCCATGTTACGTACCGGTGAACTTTATCAAGCCTTTGTCGTCGGCTTTGATCCGCGTACCGATATTGCAGTGCTTAAAGTTGATGCTCCTGATTTAAAAGCTATAGAGACTCAGGGGGTAAGACATGAACCTCAAGTCGGAGATATAGTTTTGGCTATCGGTAATCCCAATAATTTGGGACAGACGGTAACTCATGGCATCATATCCGCAACTGCAAGATCCGGAACAGGTCTTATTGCGCGTAATCAGATGAATATTCGCGAGGGAGTACAGGATCTTATTCAGACGGATGCTCCAATCAACAACGGGAATTCAGGCGGAGCTTTGGTAAATACCGCAGGTGAATTGGTAGGAATAAATACAGCTTCTTTTAACGGATATCAGACTTACGGCATAGGTTTTGCTGTGCCTACCAAGCTGGTTACTGCGGTAATGAGCGAAATCATTTCGCACGGCAGAGTGATCAGAGGTTATCTTGGGATCTCAGACGACGGCTCCGTTCCTTTGCCTAATAATCAGGGAGTGGGGATCAGGGTCGGATTTGTAGATCCTTTCGGGCCGGCGCACGGGATACTTGAAATAGGTGATGTTATTTATGAGGTTAATTCAAGACGCATAGG
This sequence comes from uncultured Succinatimonas sp., assembly GCA_937896115.1. Classification (GTDB taxonomy): domain Bacteria; phylum Pseudomonadota; class Gammaproteobacteria; order Enterobacterales; family Succinivibrionaceae; genus Succinivibrio. The sequence goes on along the minus strand of CALBLB010000126.1, from coordinate 2,955 downwards.
ATCTTTAAAAGAATTTATTGAATATATTTCATCTTCAGGTCCGGGTACAAAATTAAGCTTTAAGATCTTACGACAAGATGAGGAATTAAAACTTGATGTGATCCTCTCTGAGGACAGGGTTGGGGTTGATTGAAGTTTGGCAGTGTCACAAACTAAATGCGACAATTTTGCCGGAAAAAATTTTTCCAAGACTTTTGTCGCATTATTCACAGTATGCCAGCAAAATTTTGTTCTGATTAGTCAAATCCATGCAGATGTTTTCTGGCCAAAGCAGCCAACATCTGTGCGCTGCCGTCGATACCGAAAGTATCTGAATTTATAAGCACATCAAAATTGTCATACGGATTTTCACTGAAGGCATGACGTCTTCGGTAGGTACTGCGTGCCTCATCTACACGACGGATGTCAGCTTCCGCTTCGTTACGTCCGCCGATCATGAGATCTTCCATACAGTGTCTGACTCTTGCCTCAAAAGGTGCGTATATGTATACCTTTAGGATGTTTTCACGCTCTCTTAAAATGCTTTCAGCGCAACGACCTACAATGATGCAATTTCCTTTTTCTGCATAGTCTTCAATTACATTGCGCTCAACATCAAATAATTTTTCTGACGAGTTATATACACCGAAGTTGAACAAATATGTCTTGCGCATGAAAAAGCGGTTGTAACCAGGATGTTCGTCAAGGTGCGAAATTTCCGGAATACTCATGTTCATGCGACGAGCTGCTTCTGCCACTATATCTCTGTCCAGAATTTCGATGTTAAGTTCGCGAGCCAGCCTTTGAGCGATGGTACGTCCCATGCTGGCAAATTGTCTTGAAATTGTAATAACAGGTGCTTTCATTCAAAAGATCCTCAGGCAGTGACTCCGCGCTTTGCCTGCAGGCGTCTTACCCACAGAGACAGACTGAAGTTGATGATGAAGTAGATGACGGCAGCGGTTCCGTATAAAACGAAAACGTCTGATACGTTGATCGTTCCAAGGCCATTGTATACATTTGCAGAACTTAAAATCTTTCTGACACGAGACATTAGTTCTATGGTTGCTACGTTGGCAAGGAAAGACGAGTCTTTGATGGTTGTAATGATTTGACTTAATAAAGTGGGAACCACGTTACGCAATGCCTGCGGCAAAATAATGTAATACATGGTACCGACTATGCCGAATCCTTGGGTGTATGCTGTCTCGAATTGTCCTTTGGAGACAGCGTTCAGACCCCCGCGAATGATTTCGGCGATAACGGATGAAGTATAAACGGTCAGAGCCATCGAGGCTTTGAACAGCATTTTGGTTTCTACGGACGACAATCCGAACAAAGGATGGCCGAAGAAGTCCGGAACAGGACAAAACACCACTCCTACGAAGATCCACAGTAATAAAGGAGTATTGCGGAATACTTCAATATAAAGGCTTGCCAACCATTTAAAGATCAAATAACGCGGTGCATTGCAGTAGTTGCGTACCAATGCCAGTACGGCACCTATGATTATGCTTAAAATCACCGATACGGTGGAAATTATCACTGTAAACAGCGTCCCTTTGACAATGTATGCCCAAACAGGCCCCAAGGTCAGGACATTAAAGCTAGCGATCCATTCTTCCATAACCTTGCTCCTTTTAAATTACATCACGTTTTTTGAGACTTTGTTCCCAGATGCCGGCGAGCTTTGAGAGCGGATAACAAATCATGAAAAACATCAAACCGCATACTAAATAGGCCGGTCCGTAAGCTCCGCCGGTGTTGACTCCGGTAACAAAGTTGTAAGTTGTGGAAATAAGATCTGCACCGCCTATGATGTAAAGCACGGCAGTATTCTTGGTAAGGTTTACTATCTGGCAGGTCATAGGAGGAAGAATGATCTTGATGCACTGCGGAAGGATCACGTAACGCATCACTCCTGCGTATCCGAATCCCTGAGCTTGGGCTGATTCAAATTGTCCTTTCGGAATCGATCCTATACCGGCACGGAATACTTCTGCCATATAGGCGCCGTGGTAAACACCGATTGAAATAATACCGGAAGCCACGATCCCTATGCTGTGACCGGAAAAAGACAGTGCGTAATACAAAAAGCAGATTTGCAGTAACAGCGGAGTATTCTGAATAAATTCCACATAGCATCTGGCCAGGAATTTCAGAGATCTCTTGTTTCCGGTTGACATCAATCCGAACATTAGACCTAGGGACAGGCTGAGCAGAATTGCAAAAACGGCAACTTCCAATGTATTGAGAAAACCGAACAAAAAGGTTCCTCTGAAATTCCAGACCAGCATCCATGCTTTTTCTGAAAAAAGAGTTTCCATATGAACTCCGAATTTGTCGGGAAAACGGGCCCCGTATCGGGGCCCTGATCAGACTATTTAAGGGCAAACTTAATCAAGATTGTTTTCGTGAATAAGCTTCTTGATAGTGCCGTCCTTAAGCCAGCCCTCTATTAAAGAATTGACATAAGGGGAAAGACCTGAACCTTTTTTGGTGACGGCTCCGTAAGACTGGGGGGCAAAATTATCTTCAATAAAGCTGCGGCCGGGAGTCTTATAGATATTCAGGATGGATTTATCCACGCAGAAGGCCTGAACTTCACCTGCAGACAGTGCAGTTGAAATGGCAGGATAGTCATCATACTGTTGGAAACTTACACCTTCAGTCCAGGTATGAGGATCAAAAGAAGCCGGATCAAAAGCTTTACCGTCAATGAGTTTATTGTCTATTAAAGCCTGAACTAAAGCTCTTGCAGAAGTTGAACCTGAAGATACGCCAACTTTCTTTCCTATTACGTCTTTTAACGTTTTAATATTGCTTTTATCTTCAACCAATACGCTTACATAATCGGTGTAGTAAGGTGTGGTGAAGTCCCAGTGAGTCTTGCGCTCGTCTGAAATGGTAAAAGTGGCAAGCACTACATCCAGATCGCCAGAATCGATAAGTTCGGTACGGGTTGCAGCGGTAACG
>CALBLB010000125.1 GCA_937896115.1 uncultured Succinatimonas sp. | reverse complement strand
TTGCATTCTGCAATTTTTGCTTTGATTTCGTCAGGTAAAGAACCAAAACGCAATGTCAGTATCTGCCTTAGCATTTTACCTTTTCCTTCCACTTCTCCTTTTGCTTGTCCTTCCTTTCTACCTTCCTTTCTACCTTCCTTCCTCCCCTCTTCTATACCTTTAACTCTTCCCTCGGCTCGTCCTTCTGCCAATCCTTCCTCTCTGGCTTTGGCTTTTTGAGCTAAAAATTTCTCCATTTTTGCGTTTATTTCAGGACTCCACAGCATGTCCCAGCGCATATCACAGTTGTCAAACATAGAAGAAACCTCCTCTAATTGTGTGATTTTTTTAATGTCTTCTGATTTTACCCCTTTTACTGTAAGGAAAAGGCGGTACCATTCCAACAGAAATTTTTTCAATTCGTCAAATTCACTGCGTTCGCTGTTATTTCCGGAAGTACCTTGATTTAAATAAGTGTAAAAGCGTTTAAAGCTTTTTAAAGCGTCCTGCGGAGTTCGTGCCCGTTCGCATTCCAAAAATAATCCGGCCGCTTCATTACATTTTTGCATCAGTTCATCAGGAAGCCGCCTGCTATCCAAAACGACGTAGGTGACGTTTGGTACCAAGTGCTTGGTTTCCTTTGACCAGACTTTTATAAGATCTGCCGTAGACAGCGGTGCAGTCCAAGGTTGTTCGCCGATGTACAGAACGACCGGATATATTTGCGGCAGCAGATTATCCATCTTTTTGACGCTGTCTGTATTTTTCAGGCGATCATAGACTAAAGCTACATAAGTCATGATGCGCTGTGCCATGAAGCGGTCTACGGTTGATTGAAATTCCAGCATTAGGAGAAAATAACAATCGTCTCCGTCGCTATTTTTGAATTTCCAAATAAGATCGTTTCGTTTAAGTTTGTAGTTTTCGCTCACATGTTCTGTGGGAAAAGCTTCCAACGTTCCGTTTTCAAGCGATGGCAGACACAGTATTGTTCTGAATTCTTTCAAAAGACTGCGCACCATAATTTTGATCCCGAACAGACGTTTTAAAACTCCGTCCAATTCTTTTGAAATTTTAGAAGTTGAGACCTGTTCGTCGCTTAATGAACCTTTTCTCTTTTGCATATTACTCCTTGTATGTAACTAATATGCAAAGTATTACACGGTTCAACTTTTTTAAAAGCAGTGGTGTGCTGAAATCAGCCTGTTTAATTAAATTAGTTTGGTAATCAAACAGATAACAAATTACAAAATAAAATTTCTTTTTTTGTACGACAGTTGTTTAGTTTAGATTCAGTTCGTTTACGGCTTTTACCATAGCCTGAGCATAGTCCCAGTCTTCTTTGGTATCTATATCGATCACACGGTGGCGGGGCATCTCAAAACCTCTTAAAGAAAGCGGAGCAGTTTGCGGATCAATAAAGTAATTTTTTGAATAGAAGTAAAACAGACCGGCATCCTGATAGGTCTTAGGTAAATCCTGAGAACGCCAGGACATGTATTGTGGCATCACCGGAGTAGGAATTTTATTTTTATCCAAAAATTGAGCGCGTTGAATGGGAAAAGGAAATTCGCAACAGGCGTATAAATAATCTGCATTATCCTGTTGGAATTGTTTATAGGCCTTTTTTAGGTACTCTCCGGTTAAAAGCGGGGCCGTGGCGTATATTGTGCACACCGTATCGGCGTCAAATCCCAAAGAACACATGCGTGTGTAGGCATCTTTGGTGACGTCTGCTGTACCGGTGAAATCATCGGCAAGTTTTTTGTCTCTTATAAAAGGAATTTCCGCACCCAAATGTTCGGATATTTCTGCAATTTCCTCTGAATCCGTGGAAACAATCACGTGTTCAAAAAGCTCTGAATCCAAAGCCGCTTTGATGGAATAGTAAATAAGAGGATGCCCTAAGAATTCTTTAATATTTTTTAGAGGAATGCGCTTTGATCCTCCGCGGGCAGGGATCACGGCAAATCTTTTTTCAACAGTATGCAAAGTCATATTACAGCTCCATAAGAGATGATAATTTTGCAGCTATCAGTTGTTGGTTTAAACGGGAAAGAGTTGGAAACAGAGGAATTGAAAGCGTTTTTTTAAAAAATTCTTCAGCACCATCCAAGGCTCGGTACGGCTTTATAGCCTGATAATAGGGATGACGGTATATGGGAAGATAATGCACCTGCACGCCTATTCCGCATTTACGCATATTTTCAAAAACTTGATCGCGCCTGCCGTTTTCTATTTTTACCTGATAAAGATGCCAAGCACTTTGTGAATCAAGACTGTCGGAAACAGGTAAGGATAAAAAGGGAACATCTTTTAATAATTCTTCGTAAAGAGCGGCTTTTTTTCGTCTCATTTCTAC
>CALBLB010000124.1 GCA_937896115.1 uncultured Succinatimonas sp. | reverse complement strand
TATGCGCAGTGGTGGCAGCCAAGAGAGGATCACGGGATCTTAGGATTGGTGATCCCAGGATCTCGCTATGCAGACGGTTGGTACGGAGCTAATTACGATGCGGCAGGAAAAGTATGTGCTGATATGCATTACGAACTGCGTACGGCTGATTCCGTAGGCGATGATGAGGCGGCGCTTTTTGACAGCAGTAATGCTTTGTTGCGTATGGGGGCAAAACTTATCGTACTTGCAGGACCTGAAGATCCTCAGAAATTCCGTACTTACATGAGATCCCATCCTTTTGTGCAGTTTTCGGGGTTTGATGCTTCGGTAACCGAGCCTAATTATCATCCCGTATTATTCGGTTTGTATCAGGTAAGGTATTTGTCAGGCATGTTGGCGGCGTTGATGTCAAAGCGCAAGATCTTAGGGTTTGTGGCAGCCAAACCTGATCCTGAGATCGTAAGAGGGATCAACGCTTTTGCCTTGGGAGCTCAGAGGGTGCATCCTAAGATCAGGATCCTGCTTAAATGGACCGGTACCTGGTCTGACGAGCAAGAAGAAGAGCAGGCTGTTTCCGAGCTTAAGGATGCAGGAGCTGATTTGATAGCTTATCATCAGCTTGAAGAGTATGTTCCAAGAGCCGCCGAACGCCTTAAGGTTAATTTTATCGGCATGAGCATGCCTTTGTCGGGATATTCAAACCGGGCACTTACATCGGTAGTATGCGATTGGGAAAATTATTATCGCCTGTTGTTGAGGTTTATGGATGATCACGCTTATGTACCTCCGCAATGGGCGGGAATAGACAGCGGCGCGGTGGATCTGGCAGGATTTTCATCGAGAGTTCCCAAGAGCGTCAGAGATCGGGTGTTGAGGGTAAAAAAAGAATTGACGGACGGAAAGCTCAAGATCTTTCCGCCTGCGTTAACCGATACTAACGGGATAAAACACAGTGCTGAAGATGACAGCTGGGATGATCCTGTCTTGCTTAACGGTATGAATTATTTGATAGACGGGGTGGAGACGGTGCATGCAAGACATTAATGTGTCAAAAAAAGATGATGCTCTCAATGCGCTGTTTGATTCCGGGGCATCGGCAGACGGTTTTAGAAAGAAACAGCAAAAGCAAAGATTTGCTTTTCATGTCAAAACGCTGATAGCAGTTGTGATCATGCTTGTGCTTGCTTTGATCACCATGTTGTTTATGGTGAATCAGGAAAGACGTCTGACTGTCAACGTTCTTAAGCAGGAATTGCAACTTGAAGTAGAAAATGCCGCTAAAAA
>CALBLB010000123.1 GCA_937896115.1 uncultured Succinatimonas sp. | reverse complement strand
TGAGTAATCGTTAAAGATTGCCAGAGAAAATCCTGCCTGCGGGCAGGATTTTTTTGATCATGACGAAATGAAAATGCCAGACGATTTAATGAAAAGACACTGATAAGGTAACGTAAACTTCGACGTTCATCCTGAGTCTGAACGGACGTCAGTTCGTGATGCCTCAGATCGTGTTATACTTTTCGTTTAGGTTGCGGGGAAGGCGTTTTTTTAACGCAAATAAAGGGATCCTTAGACGATACTTTATCCGCAAATAAAGAAATCAATCGCCATAGGCTGAACAGAATGTTGTGAGGTGACTCCGACAGGATCAGTCGGTAGCATGCCTGCTAACAGGATATATATATGTCTGAGACTACGAGCAAAAATAAAAAAGTTGAGACGGCGACTGCTAAAGCATCTCCAGTCTCTAAGGTAAAAAAACAGAAAAAGGGCGTAAAAGAGTCTTATGTTTCGGCTCCGCTTAACGCCGCTTTGTGGATTTTGTCTGCAGTGCTTATTTGCGGAGCAATTTTTGGCAACTACTACTATGCCAATTATGTTCTGATAGATGAGTCTACTTTGCAGCGACTGGCTCGTGTCGGTTTGGTAATTGTAACAATCGTAGCCGGGTTGGCCGTATTGTTATTTACAAACAAAGGTCATGAAATGCTTAAGTTCGGCTCTGAGTCATATACCGAGTTACTTAAGGTTGTTTGGCCTACCAGACAAGAGGCTGTACAGACCACCTTTATCGTTTTCGTGGCTGTTAGTGTTGTAAGTTTGTTCCTGTACCTGTGCGATGTTGTGTTCTTACAAATCGTGCGTGCGATCACCCTCTGATAGAAAGGCTCGAATATGGCAGATAATACCGAATTTGAGGCACCGGTGCTTGATGATGCACCTTTTGCCGAGGCTCCCGAGAGTTCATCTCCGGCTGAAAGCAAAGATGAAAAAAAGCCGTCAGCTCCTGCTGGCATTGACGCCAAAAAGCAGTCTCTCAATGCTAAAGGACCTATGAGATGGTATGTTATTCAAGCTTTTTCCGGGTTTGAACAACGTGTCGCCCTGACTTTGTCTGAGCGCATCAAGCTTTACCATATGGAAGATGATTTTGCCGAAGTTCTTGTTCCTAAAGAAAAAGTTAAGGAAATAAAGGATGGCAAAAAGCATGAGACCGAAAGAAAATTCTTCCCAGGTTACGTGTTGGTCCATATGCGTATGAATGCCGATACCTGGCAGTTAGTTAAGCATACAGATCGTGTTTTGGGATTTATCGGCGGCACTTCTGATCGTCCTTTGCCCATCACCGAAGCCGAAGCAAATCGTATTTTGGATCGCTTAAAAGCCAGTGAGGAAAGTCCTCGTCCCAAGACTGAATTTGAAGTCGGTGAGACTGTACGTGCTATTGACGGAGCATTTAAAGATTTCGTCGGTACCGTTGAGAAGGTGGATTACGACAAGAATCGTCTTACCGTTTCCATCGCCATATTCGGTCGTGCCACGCCTGTGGACTTGGAATTTTCACAAGTCGAAAAAGATCTTTAATCTTTACAAGGTTAGTTAGGCGGCATATGCCGCCTTTTCTCTTTTATTAAGACGATTATTTTCAACCATTGAAAAATTAATGCCCGTCGATACAAAAAAGGCTTGTAAATCGTATTAATCTCATATAGAATCTTGCAGATCTTTTGTGCGATCCCGTTGAATTAAGATCGATTCGTAAATCTAACGAATTTGGGATACGCAGGGAAGCGCAAAGCGCGATATCACCCACATCTTCGAGGAAAACCTCAAAATGGCAAAGAAAGTAACTGCCTATATCAAATTACAGGTTGGAGCCGGTAGTGCTAATCCTGCTCCTCCGGTCGGCCCTGCTTTGGGTCAGCACGGTGTTAACATCATGGAGTTCTGCAAGGCCTTCAATGCGAAGACTGCGAACATGGAAAAGGGTTCTCCTATTCCTGTGATCATCACCGTATATTCTGATAAGTCTTTCACCTTCGTGTCAAAGACTGCTCCTGCTTCTTATCTCGTGAAGAAGGCCGTCGGCATCAAATCAGCTTCTCACAAGCCTGGTACTGAAGTTGCAGGTAAGATCACTCATGCTCAGTTGCTTGAGATTGCCAAGGCCAAAGAGCCTGATATGACCGGTGCCGATCTTGAAGCATCCGCCCGTTCTATCGCTGGTACCGCCCGTTCCATGGGCATTCAGGTGGAGGATTGATCATGGCAAAGTTAACTAAGCGCATGAAAGAAATCCGCCAGTTTGCTGACAAGACTAAGCTTTTTACTCCTAATGAAGCTTTTGATACTCTGAAGAAGACTGCAAAAGCCAAGTTTGTTGAGAGTGTTGATGTTGCCATTCAGTTGGGCATCGATGCAACTAAGTCCGATCAGAACGTCCGCGGCGCTGCCGTATTGCCCAACGGCACTGGTAAAAATGTTCGTGTGTTGGTCTTCACTCAGGGTGAAGCCGCTGAACAGGCTAAAGCCGCAGGTGCCGATGTTGTCGGTATGCAGGAAGTTGCCGATCAAATTAAGAAAGGCTTTATGGACTTCGACGTTGTCATCGCCACCCCTGATGCAATGCGTGTCGTCGGTCAGTTAGGTCAGATCTTAGGTCCCCGCGGTTTAATGCCTAACCCTAAGGTTGGCACCGTGACCCGTGATGTAACCACTGCCGTTAAGAATGCCAAGGCTGGTCAGGTACGTTATCGTAACGATAAGACCGGTTGCATTCAGGCTTCCATCGGCAAGGTGAGCTTCACCACCGAGCAGCTAGTCCAGAACCTTTCTGCTCTGTTGGATGCAATCACCAAGCAGCGTCCTAGCTCTGCTAAGGGTGCCTTTATCAAGAAAATTGCCGTGTCCACCACAATGGGTATTGGTGTGAACGTCGACAAGAATCTGGTTGGCGGTCCTGTTGCTGACAGCGCTGCCGAATAAGCAGATTTTATAAAACCGCGGGGATAAAACCCCGCGTTTGGAAGGGGCTCGTCCTCTCACCAAAGACCGCAGGAGGAGAAATCCTTAATATTCCTGCGTAGGCGGAGATAAGCTCCAACGGAATTTTTCCTTGGAACTGATTTCCATCAGGCCCGAAAGGGTAACCGGTCCGCAAGGACCATTCGGAGTCACTGCTAAAAATGGCATTGAATATCGAAGACAAAAAGGCAATTGTCGCTAAAGTTGCGGAAGCTGCTCAGAAAGCTGTTTCTGCCGTGATCGCTGACTCTTGCGGTATTGCTGTCGCCGATCTCACCAAGCTCCGCAAAGAAGCACGCGCCAACGATGTTTATCTGCACGTTGTCCGCAATACTCTTCTTGCACGTGCTGTCGAAGGCACTGAGTATGTGAGCTTGAGAGATTCCATGAAAGGACCGACCATTGTCGGCTTCTCTATGGATCATCCCGGTGCTGCTGCTCGCATTTTTAAAGAGTTCGCAAAGACCAACGACAAGTTTAAGGTTAAAGCTCTTCAGTTTGAAGGCAAGGTTTATGGCGCCGATGAAATCGACGTTTTGGCAACTCTGCCTACTTACGACGAAGCTGTGGCAAAACTCATGGCAACCATGAAGGAAGCTGCTGCCGGCAAACTGGTTCGTACTTTGGCTGCTTTGGGCGACAAACTCGCCGCCGAGGCCAATGCTCAGGCTTAATCAGCCTTTTGTTATTCAATTTTGAATCTGAATCAGGCGTAGCCTGATATCGAAACTTTTTTAAAGGAAAAAAAAATGGCAATTTCTAAGGATGAGATCCTTGACGCAATCGCTGCTATGTCCGTGACCGACGTTGTCGAGTTAGTTAAGGCTATGGAAGAGAAGTTCGGTGTTTCTGCCGCTGCTGCTGTTGTTGCTGGCCCTGCTGCCGGTGGTGCTGCTGCTGAAGAAAAGACCGAATTCGACGTCGTTCTGAAGGAAGTCGGTGCTACCAAGATCGCCGTTATCAAGGCTGTTCGCGGTGCTACCGGTCTCGGCTTGAAAGAGGCTAAGGACTTGGTTGAGTCTGCTCCTTGCAAAGTCAAGGAAGCTATGCCCAAGGCTGACGCTGAAGCTCTGGTCAAGGCTCTTGAAGAAGCCGGCGCCAAGGCTGCCATGGAATAATCCGGCAGTTGCTGCATAGCATCGGTTCACCGGCCGATGCAGGGTCTTTTTAAGACCTGAAAATCAAACCCGAGGCCTCTTTTAGGGGTCTCGGGTTCGGTGACTGAATAAGACATAAGATGCAAAAGCATCTCATACCGGAAACAGATCAATCTGAGGATCCCCTATCCATGGTCTACTCCTATACTGAGCAAAAGCGCATCCGTAAGGATTTCGGCAAGCGAGTAAAAGTCTTAGATACTCCCTATCTGCTGGCCGTTCAAATCGATTCCTTCAAACAGTTCATCAGCTCTGATCCGAACAATGAGAATGGACTTGTCGCGGCTTTCAAGAGTGTGTTCCCGATTAAGAGCAACTCTGGCAGTGCCGAACTGGCATATAACAGCTTCCATTTGGGCGAGCCCAAGTTTACCGTACGCGAATGCATGATCCGCGGCACTACCTACTCTGCCCCTCTCAAAGTCAAGCTGAGCCTCATCCGCTACGAGAAAGACGCACCTAAAACCGTAAAGGAGCGTGTTGACCAGGATGTTTATATGGGAGAGATCCCGCTCATGACTGATAACGGTACCTTCATCATCAATGGTACCGAACGAGTTGTGGTCTCCCAGTTGCACAGAAGCCCCGGCGTATTTTTTGACGATGACAAGGGCAAGACCCATCCTGGTCGCGTACTGTTCAGCTCCCGTGTTATCCCTTATCGCGGTTCATGGCTCGATTTTGAATTCGATCACCGCGACAATCTGTTCGTCCGTATTGACCGTCGTCGTAAGCTTCCGGCTACGGTTCTGCTCCGTGCTTTAGGCTACAATACCGAGCAAATTCTCGGACTGTTCTTCGATACCGTCGAATTCACCTTCAAGTCCAATAAGATCTCCATGGATCTCGTGCCTGAAAGATTGCAGGGTGAAGTCGCGTCATTCGACATCGTTGCCGATAAGAAAGTTATTGTCGAAAAAGGCAAGAAGATCACCGGCCGTCATATCCGTCTTTTGAAAAAAGAGGGCGTGACCAATATTGAAGTTCCAGCTGATTACCTGCTTGGTAAGATTGTTGCCAAGAATTATACCGATAAGAACGGTGAAATTGCCCTTTGTGCCAACACCGTGATCAATGAGGATACTCTTCCTCTCATCGGTCAGCTTGGCCTTAAAAAATTAGAAGTTCTTTATATCAGCCAGGTGAACGAAGGTCCGTTCATGGCTGATACTTTGCGTAACGATGCAACTCGCGATCTAACTTCAGACGAAGCAGATCGTCAGGCGGCGCTCTTTGAAATTTATAAGATGATGCGCCCCGGCGAGAATACCAACCTTGAAGCAGCCGAAGCTTTGTTCAAGAATTTGTTCTTCGCCGAAGATCGTTACGATCTTTCGTCCGTAGGCCGCATGAAGTTTGATTCTCGTTTCTACGAGCTTAAAAACTTCCGTCTGGGCCTGAAGCGCCTGCTTTCGGATCCTGAGTTTAAGATCAATACCGAAGAGTCCGGTATCGTGATCTCAGACGGCAATGTATATTGCGATTTCCCTAAAGTAGTTGAACTCATCAAGCCTTTGCTGGATGACGATGAACGCAAGTGCATGCCTGATACCGTACCGGTGTCCCGTGCCTATAAAT
>CALBLB010000122.1 GCA_937896115.1 uncultured Succinatimonas sp. | reverse complement strand
AAAATCGCACCATTACCAAATGGTCGCTTGAGATCGCTTAAGGTAATGGGCATGATGCCGGAGGCATAATCCCTGTCTGTATTTAAGACTGAATTTACTGCAAAATTCTTGATGCCGGTAAAAATGCTTTCCTTACTTACTCTAAGACATCCCGTAAGCACTGCCTTATAAAGGTGATCATTAGTTTTAAGAGCCAGTCCCAGAAAAGTTCGTAAAAAATTCAGCATTTCATCGTAATAACCTTTGGCATAAGCCTTGGCTAGCGGCACGTCGTATTCATCTATGAGTACTATAGGCTTTATTCCAAAATGTCCGTGTAACCAATCACAAAAGTTATATAAGGAACTGATGACAAGATTTCTGCTTTCGCTCTGTGAATACAAACTCTCAAGATCAAGCAATCTTGCATAATTCTTTTTGTCAAAGTCTTCAAGCTTCGGGCTTTCTTTAAGATAGGTATATTTCTTGGCCAAGGCGAATACGGTTTCTGCAAAACGAGCATAAGCTTCGGCAAAAGTCGCACCTTCAATATTTTTGAGCGACAAGGCGATCACGGGAAAGCGTCCCATGAATTTTTTACAAAAAAGCTCCCTGCTCTTATTCTCAGGATCACTTTCGTCCCGTCTTAAGATCCAAGTTCCTGAAAAAAGCCGCTTTTGCAAATAAAGATCTTCAGGATCAGCAGGATTAATCTTTAAAAAATGCTCAAAAGTACTGAGCATGAGCGTTTTGCCAAAACGCCTTGGCCTGGTGATAAGTTGCACGCTGCATGCATTGTCACCGAATACGGTTTTTATGAACGGTGTTTTGTCTACGTAGTAGCCATTTTTCTCAATGAGATCCTGAAAATTCTCAGCACCGACTGCAATCTGTTTGTTCATCACGCTTTGCTCATATTTTTGTCAGACTATGATAAAAAAACTTTTTGAATTACTTAAGTTTTTTACCAGTCACCTTACAGTCATTTTTGTAAAAACAGATCCCGTAGGCAAAAACATCGCTAACAAAGTCTGTATTTAAATAAGTTTCTGCATAGCCTTTTTCTTCAATTTGCTTTAGGGCAAGAGCTTTTATTTCGTCGATATCCGCAAGATAGTCTGCTTTTTTAATTTCAATGATCACGGCGGTACG
>CALBLB010000121.1 GCA_937896115.1 uncultured Succinatimonas sp. | reverse complement strand
TCTCATTTCTACGAAAACCTGCATTTTTGCAAGTTGAGACAACCCCAAAGATGCATGTAGACAGGACATGCGGTAGTTAAAACCAAGATCCTGCATTTCGTAGTAATAATCAGGATGACTTTTATCCTTAAGTTTATTCTTTTCACGGATCACTCCGTGAGAGGAGAGCGCACGCATTTTAAAAGCTAACTGCTCATCATTGGTAAGTGCCATTCCGCCTTCTGCGGTGGTGATGATTTTTACAGGATGAAAGCTAAAACAGGTGATGTCTGCATATTTGCCTGAGCCTGCTTGGTCGCCTTTGTACTCAGCTCCGAGAGCATGTGCGGCATCTTCAATGATTTTAAATCCGTATTGTTTTGACAGAGTTTGTATGCGTTCAAAATCACAACGCCTTCCTGCCATATCTACGGCAATCAGAGCTTTGGGAAGACGTCCTGTTTTTTCTGCTTTTTCAAGCATTAAAGCGAGATGATCGCAATTTATATTGCCATCGTTTGGATTTACATCCACGAATTCGACATCACCTCCTGCCATACGCACGCAGTTGGCACTGGCAGCAAAGCTTATGGCGCTAACATATACAAGATCTCCTGGACCAACACCCGAAGCCAGAACCCCAAGATGCAGGGCCGAAGTGCATGAATTAACCGCTACAGCGTATGCAGCACCGGTCACCTCACATACGGCATCTTCAAATTCTTTGGTTTTGGGACCGCAAGTCAGATATCTTGAGCTTAAAGTTTCAAGCACGGCATCGTAATCGGCGGCATCTATGCTCTGGGTACTGTAAGGGATCATGAGTTAAAACACACCTCATGCAATTGAGCGTCGTCCATGTAGACAGGATTGTTCAGGGAATTGTATTCAAAATCTTCTTTTACATATTTTCCCTGCTCACCGAGATTGGTCACCAAGTAATCGCTACTGTTGACGCAAAAATATGTAAGTGCTGGACGAATTATGAAGAAACGATCGAATTCGATGATATGCGAAGAATCATCACGAGGACACATCACTTCGTGGATTTTTTCACCTGGTCTTATTCCAATTTCTTTTACCGGGATTTCAGGCGCGATGATCCTTGCAAGATCGGTAATTTTTATTGACGGAATTTTGGGAACGAAGATCTCTCCGCCGTGCATGCGTACCAGTGCATGCAATACGAAATCCACACCTTGTTCCAAGGTGATCCAAAAACGCGTCATGCGTTTGTCGGTAATGGGAATGAAGTCGGCACCCTCTGCTTTTAATTTTTTAAATAAAGGGACGACACTGCCGCGGGATCCAGATACGTTGCCGTAACGTACTACGGCAAAACGCGTACGTCTGTCACCTGAGAGATTGTTAGCCGCCGTCATAAGTTTATCCGAGCAAAGTTTGGTGGCTCCGTAAAGATTGACAGGATTGGCTGCTTTGTCAGTTGAGAGAGCCACCACTTTGTCTATATTATTTTCAAGCGCGGCTTCAATAATGTTTTCTGCTCCCATGACATTGGTTTTGATACATTCCATGGGATTGTACTCTGCAGCCGGTACCTGTTTTATCGCAGCTGCGTGGATAATGATGTCTACACCGCGCAATGCCAACGATAAGCGGGTTTTATCGCGCACGTCTCCTATGAAATATCGAATACGTTCCTGATATTGTTTGAGGCGATTTTGCATCTCATATTGTTTAAGTTCATCTCTTGAGTAGACGATGATCTTGCGCGGAGCATATTTCTTCAGCACTGTGGAAACAAAGCAGTTGCCAAAAGATCCGGTGCCGCCGGTGATCAGGATGGTTTTGTCATGTAAATATTGAGCAATGCGATCCGTTGAATTAACTGTCATAAAAAATCCTGTTCAATCCTGTGCCGAAATTCCGTATTTTTTCATTTTTTCGACCAAAGTGGTACGTCTCAATCCTAAAAGCTCGGCTGCTTTGGCTACCACTCCGCCACTTTTATCCAAAGCTTGACGAATAAGCCCTGTTTCCATATCGGCAACCATGTCCTTTAAATTTACCCCGTCTTCTGAAAGTTTGGGAGCAAAATCTCCTGAGAGTTCTTCTTCACCTGGGAGTTTGGGTAAAGAAGTTATTCCGCTTTGTGCCAGGATCTCGGAAATATCGCTTTCATCATCATTGCAGGAGAAAGCATCCAAAAGAGCCTCACGTTCGTCTTCAGGAGATGATTGTTCTTGCCCTCCGCGATAGGCAGGCGGAAGATCTTCAAGGTCAATTATTTCGTTAGGGTGCAAAATAAGCAGTCTTTCCACAAGATTAGACAATTCACGCACATTGCCTTTCCATGGATCTTGCATCAGCGCTTCAAGAGCACTTTGAGTAAAACGAAGAGTATTGCCTGAGGCGTCTCCGTATTGATGTACCAATTGTTGTAACAAAAGAGGAATGTCATCTGCTCGTTCGGCCAGTGACGGCATATTGATGGGAAAAACATTCAAGCGGTAATAAAGATCCTGACGGAATGTTCCGTCTTCCACCATTTTTTCAAGATCTCTGTGGGTGGCCGCTACTATTCTGACGTCTGCTTTTAGCAGTTTGTTTGAGCCGACGCGGGAGAAGGTGTGTTCCTGCAGTACGCGCAGTAATTTTACCTGCATCGCAAGAGGCATGTCGCCTATTTCGTCAAGAAAGAGAGTACCGCCTTTAGCAAGTTCAAAACGCCCTTCGTGGGTAGAAAAAGCACCGGTGAATGCTCCTTTTTCATGACCGAACAGTTCCGATTCCAACAGTTCTCCTGGGATTGCTCCGCAGTTGACCGGAACAAAAGGTCCTCCGCGACGTTTTGAAAGCTCATGTACTGAACGTGCCACTACTTCTTTACCTGTACCCGATTGCCCGAGTATCAGTACGGTGGCTTCTGCAGGAGCCACTTGTTCAATCAGTCTTCTGACCAAAGTGATGGCTTTTCCTCGTCCCCGCAAAACTTTCATGAGGTACTTTTCGCCGTCAGAACTTTGATTGTGCATTTTTTTTAAGCGTTTCATCGAGTTGAATGACTGGCAAAAATGAAGAAGTGAGACTAAATCGTCATACAACAATGCGCCGTTTGCATGGGGATCTGCTTGATTCAAAGCTCCCATAAAATTTGGGCAGGCCTGACATTTAGGGCTTGGAGCTAAAACAAAAATGAAGGGAATATCCTGATGCTTATTAAGCAGAATTTCACCTTGTTCACTGCCAAGATCGCCTGCTATGCAGGCGTCGATATCCGCGTCGTCTGCATCAAGATAGCAAAGACAGTCTTCAAGACTGCCGCTTTGTACGTTACATCCCAAAAAAGAGAGTACCGTTTCCAAAGTATTCCTGCGTGCTTCGTCTTTTTCAAGCAACAACAGGTTTCCGGAGAATTGCATAAAGGCTCCGCATTGAATGACTGATGTATGTTTATTCTAGCCTGAGGTCAGGCTTTAGGCAATTTTCCGACAGTGTCAAAATTCCGTTTTGTGCGTTGGATGTAAATATTGATGGCATGGCATTTGCTTTATTAAAAATAAATTTTTGGAATGAAGATGGTGCTATGCAGGAGATCATGTTTAAGACCAGAGATCCGTCGGAGTCTGTGACGGCTACTGATTTGCGCGGTCTTTCCAAACTTAAGGCTTTAGGTAGCGGTGACAACCGTGCCAAAGCTCAGGCTTTGAAGACCGCTGCTCAGCAGTTTGAACAATTGTTAAATCAGTACTGGATGAATGCCATGCGTTCGTCCAATGATTCGTTAAATCCAGATTCACCGTTGCACAGTAAATACTCTTCCATGTTTGAGGATATGCTGTCACAAGAACAGGTGGGACAACTGTCAAAAAAATCTCAGGGAATATCCAAAAATTCGGTTACATATCTTGTGGCCAAGCAGTTTTCAAAAGCTTTGGGAGATGAAGGCAAAGAGCTTTTGCAACAGTTGGTCTCAGGGGGAGAACGTTCCTTGGAATTCCATCAAGGTTACGGCAGACGCGATTACTCAACTTCTCTTGATCCTACTTCATATGAGGCCAGATTCGTTAAAGGTCTGTCTCAGATCTACGGCGATTTGCCTGCAGATTCACTCAAGTGTTTTGAATCGCAGGAAGATTTCGTTAATAAGCTTATGCCTTATGCGTTAAAAGCCGTGGAAGGACAGGGTTTCAATCCTTTGGTGTTGGTGGCTCAGGCGGCTTTGGAAACCGGATGGGGACAACATGTACCTGCAAATAATAACTACTACGGGATTAAAGCAGATCCTTCCTGGCAGGGAGATAAACAGGAACTGTCTTCTCCTGAATTTGAAAACGGTGCCTTGGTAAAACGTCAAAGCGCGTTTCGTGCGTATTCGGGGCTTTTGGATTCAATGAAAGACTATATAGATTTCATCAGGAGTAATCCGCGTTACGGTAATGCGGCTGCACGCAGTTTTGATCCTGATACGTATTTTGATGAGATCGCCCGTGCAGGATATGCCACAGATCCTGATTATTCGACCAAGTTAAAAAATATTTCTCGAAAAATTGCATTTATGGCATACAAATAGCATAAGTCAGATTGTGAGCTTAAACGCGGCATAACGATGCCGCATAAGATCGGGATCTGAGTATGCTGGACTTAATTCAAATTGGAAAATTCGGTGTTTTAAATGCACAAAAGCTGATAAGCACCACTTCCAACAATATAAACAACGTCAATACCGAGGGCTATACCCGCAAGCAGACGCTGACTTATACCAGCAGCATAGACTGGGGAGTAGGTAATACCGATACGCGCCGTATTTACAGTCAGTATGTACAGCGTGAGCTTTATGCAGACAACGGCAATAAAAGTTATTATGAAGCAGCCAAATCCGGTATGAGCTCCGTTGACAGCATGCTCTCAGACGATGAAATGTCCGTCTCAACAGCTTTTACCAAATATTTCAATGCATTATCGAGCTCAGTTCAGAATCCTACATCGACATCTGCAAGAGAAGAGGTGTTGGCGGATCTTAAGGTGATCCAGAATCGTTTTACCACTTTAAACGGTGAGATCCAGCGGCAGATAGCCGATGTTAACGGTAAGATCAACGATTCCGTTTCTTCCGTCAATTCTCTGACACGTTCAATTTGCGAATTAAACCGCCAGATTTTAGCCTCTTCTGCGGATGAAGGGCAGGCAGGAGAGCGCAATGAAATCTATTTGCAAATGCAGGATAAGCGGGATCTGCTTATAAAACAGTTGTCAGAGCAGGTGGGGATCAATACCGTAACCCAGTCAAACGGATCCATTTCCGTATATATGTCCGGTAACGGTCAGTTGTTATGCAATGATTCGACCTATGCAACCATTACCGGTAATGAGGATCAATTTGACAGCACCCGCCAGTACCTTACTTTAAAATTTAATAACTTTGCAGGATCTGTAAACGACGCCACGCAAGTACGTTTGAACGATTCAGATATAGGCGGCGCAATAGGCGGTTATTTGGCAAGCTGTTCGGAAATTCGTCAGACCATGCGCGATTTGGGACGCTTGAGCGTATCTTTTGCCGATGCCTTGAATCAGCAAAACCGTGCTGGTTTTACGCTTGAAGGTATTGCAGGAGACAATATTTTTACCGTTAAGGATTTGTACGCTGCCACTGATGATCCTACCAACACCCAATCATGTCTTATGAATTTTGTAGAAGGCAAGGGCAGTAATGTCACCGCCAACGACTACAAAATAAGTTTTGAAGGCGGACAACTGCGGGTTTTTGAACGTGATGCTTACGGCAAGGAAACTGAGCTTAAGGCAACTGATTATGTGGTAAAAAATGATGCTCAAGGCAATATGGTGATCGATATGAGCGATTACGCCGGCATCAATTTAAGTTTTAATTCTTCAAGAGCCGATCTTGAAAACGGCAAGCACAATTTTCTTATTCAGCCTACCTTACACGCTGCCTATACTACCGAGGTCAATATCAGTAAACCTGAAGATCTAGCGTATGCTTCGGCAGTACGTACCAGTACTACCAAGAATAACAATCTTGGTAATGCGGTCATTTCCCTTGCATCCATGAGCGCCGTTGGACCTGATATGGGAGTAAGCGTGGATCCTGCCACCAAAATGCCGGTATTCAATCAGAACGCCCCTGTAAAGGTGATCATCGCAGATGACGGTTCATACAATATTTTAAACAAAGCAGGGGACGTGATCGGTACGGCTCCGGCGTCATGCAAGGGGCAGGGACTTTTTTCTCAGGCCGTGGACTTAAACGGTAATGCATTTAACGCCAACGGTTTCCCCGGATATGAAATCAATATCACCGGTACGGTAGAACCTGGCGACAGTTTTGAAATTGAAATCAATACCAACGGTGTAGGCGATAACACCAACGGCAACATCATGTCTGCCATGAAAGATGTAAAGTTGGTAGGTTCCACCGGTACTGAGAAAATAACTTTTAACGAAGGTTATGCATCTTTGACCACTCGTTTGGGATCTGCTGTTTATTCTGCCGACACTAATTTGGCTGCCGCCGAATCCAAGCAGGAACAGACCCAAGAATTATATGATTCTGAGGCCGGGGTAAATCTTGATGAGGAAGCAGCAGATCTTATCAAGTACCAACAGACTTATCAGGCCTGCGCCAAGATCATTACGGCTTCTCAAACAATTTTTGATTCGCTCATCAGTGCTTTTTAGAGGAATTAGGTTATGCGTATCTCAACTAACATGACTTACAACAAGAACATGACCTTCCTGCAAAGGGCCAACACCAAACTTGACGGTTCGACTACCCGATACAATACGGGATTGAAATTTGATACGGCAGGTGAAGATCCTTCGGGCATGTCGTCAAAGCTCAAATACGATGCGTCAATTGCCAATTATAAACAATACGCTACCAATGCAGGTTTAGCCGCAGATACCATGGCGGAGGAAGAAACGGCGCTTGATTCCATGTGGACAGCGTTGTCAAGTGCCCATACGCGCCTTATTCAGGCGGTGGATTCGACCAATGATACCACCTCGCGCGATGCTTTGGCAGAGGATCTCATGCAACTTCGCGATCAGCTTTGCGATCTTATGAATACGCAGAATGCCGAAGGTGAGTATATTTTTTCAGGAGCGCGCAGTCATGTTACCACTATGCAGAAAACCTCCGACGGGCACTATACTTGTCAGGCCGACGGTCAGGCGCGCGTGGTACAAGTTGCCCCGTCAGTTACCGTACAAATTTCCGACAGCGGACTTAATATTTTTGAAAATTGCGATCTGGCAAAGACCATTTCCATGACCGGAGATACCGCCGATGTCTACGGCATGATCAGCAATTACGGCGATTATGATGAGCTGTACAGCACTTGGTATGATCCTACCGGTAACCGTGCCAATACTCTTACTTTAAACGTTACCGCTGATGACAAATTCACCATTACGGCTCCTGACGGAGCGACGGTATTGGCCACGGGTGAAGTTGCTTCTGACGGCAGTATTCAGGCTTTGGGGATGAATTTTTCCATAGCTGACGGTAAAACCGGGCAGGATCGCACCATCGCCGTAACCATGGAAAAGCCGCAAAAGGGCAATATATTAAACGAGCTTACCGATTACATCGATACCTTGCGAGACGGTACGATCACTACAGAAGAGCTTTCTGACATGATGGCTCAGGCTCAGGTAAGCGTGAAAAATGCCATGGATCAATATGATATGTACCGCGGTCGTGTAGGTTCACGCGAGAATGAAGTGGATAACGTCATCAATTCCGATACGGCTTTAAAAAACATTAAAACCACGTCCAGAGCAAATATCTGCGAAGTAGATGCTTTTGAGGCAGCCTCTGACATAGTGAAAGATCAGCAGGCTTTGCAGGTGGCCCGTTCGGTTTTTTCAAGCATTAACGGTTCAAGTCTTTTTGATTACATTTAAACTTTAAGCAGAACAGAGGATGAGAAAATGATCAATCAGGTAAACACTCTTAATACCGGTTCAAAACTTTATGCAACTCAGAATACCCTTCATACCCAAAAAGAAGGAACTGAAACCGTAAAGGCGCAGGCTGCATCGGTGGTAGAACTTCATGGCAGTATGCCGAGCGTTTCTAAAGCCAGGGAAGCTAATACTTTAAATGCAGCTTCGGCAAGCTCCGTAGCCTTGGATATTGCATCTTTATTGGGAACCCACGGTGGCAGCGTGCAGGAGAATTTAAACGGTTTTGACGCGGCCAGACTGCTTGCCGATTAGTCCATAATTTCTAACTCTTCGCATCCCTGCATGATCCGTGCGGGGATTTTTATATGTGCCGAAAAATATAAAAAAGGCAGGATCGCCAAGATCCTGCCAACGGGTTTTATTTACTTGCGTAAATAAACTCTGGGATATCTAACTTGAGATAGCTCTCAGATTAGAATACGTAACGGGCACCGAACATGATGCTGTTGTGGCCGCTGTTCTTGCTGTCAAGTTTGGAGCTGATCTTAGGATAGCCGTCGTCAGAGCCGGCATCGATCAGGCCTTCTGCCCAAACTTTGAAGTTGGGGGTGACGTTGTAGTCGGCGATCAGCTGAACGAACTTGGTGTCACCTGACTCTTTCTCACCGTTATAAACGTCCTGAGTCTTGATGTAGTGGTAGGAAGCACCGAGACGAACGCCGTTGGCAAAGCCGTAGGTAACGACGGTTTCCCAGGCTTTCTGTTTTAAGTTCCAATCTTGATCATCAGCACTGTCTAAATCGCCATTTAATTTCCAAGAGTATTCCTTTGAGGATTTAAACTTTGAATAGTTGTAGTTGGTGGCGATATAGAAGCCCTTGCCGTTGGTACCCCAGGCGATGGCTCCGTCTATAGACTTCATGTTATCGATTAAATTAGACTCATAGCCATCCTTATCTTCATTCAAGCCATAACCAGCCTTATTACCGCCGTCTTTCTCGGACTGACCGTTCAGATAAAGGTAACCTGCACGTACGCTGATGGGTCCGAAGAGGACTACAGGAGAAGTGTAGCCTGCGTAGATGGAGAAGCCGGAATCAACGTTGAAATTGGTGTTGTTGCCGAGGATGTCGGACTTGTAGTTGTCTTCAGCCATCTGATAGGAGATGCCGGCATCAAAGCCGAAACCAGACCACATATAAGAGATGTGACCGGAGTTACGCTCGTCCTGACCGCCGTAAACGCCGACTTCGTCCAAAACGTCAACGAGGTTTGAGGCATACTCGAAAGGATCAACGTAACGACCGACTTGAACCTTACCGAACTTGCCGAAGTCAGCACCTAAATAAGCAAAACGGGCATTGATGGCGGTAGCTTCAGAAGAAGAACCTGCGTGGTTGGCTTCCCACTCCATGAAACCGTAACCGGCGATGCCGTTGGTCAGCTGAGTGCGGCCAGCTAAGTTTACACGGGCACGATCACGGGTGGTGGCATCCTGACCGCCGTTTGAGAAATAGGTATTGCCTGCGTTGCCGGCCATGAACTCAACCTGTCCGCCGACAGCCAAAGTGGTGCCGTCTTTGTCATAAACCTGAGCGGCGGAAGCAGCAGAAGCTGCGAAAGCTGCTGCAGCGATGGCTACAG
>CALBLB010000120.1 GCA_937896115.1 uncultured Succinatimonas sp. | reverse complement strand
AAAAGTGCCTTTGTCGAAGACATGACGGTAACTTTAAACTACCCAAATGCCGAAGTCTCAGAGTCTATGGCCAAACTCTATACCGAAATGGTTTTAGGAAACCGTACCGTAACTTCGGTGATTGGATACGGTCCCGTAGGTCTTTTCGGAACTAAAAGCCCAGATGACGTAGTTGCTTCCTTAAACAAACTCTTTTTATCCGTAGACTATAAAGACTATCCGGTAAAGAGCGAAGCAACTTTAAGAGCCTATCTGCAGCTTTACTTAAAATTAGGCGGAATAACCCCGTTCGTAGAGACTCACAATGCCAAAGGCCGCTCTGACTTGGAATTTAAAGTACAAGACCGCTACTGGGTGATTGAACTTAAGTTTGCCAAAGAGCAGGACAATCCGAAAAAACTTTTAAACGAAGCCGTAGAGCAACTTAAATCAAGACAATACGGCGAGCAGAACGAAAGTGACCTTCAGCATATCCGTCTTGCGCTGGTGTTCTCTCAAAAAGACAGACAATTCGTTGAAAGTGCGGCAGTTTAACTTACGGATTTATTTAAAAATGAGATTTCTTTTCAAAAAATCATGTACAGTTGCAGGAGAAAAAAGCCGTAAACTGAGGATGAGAATGTATTGCTTTAGGCATGTACTTTGCTTAAAGGTTAATGCGGCAGTCGTTGAAAATGATTGTCTTACATTTGTTCTCTGATGTATAAACATTGGTAGAATGCTGAAATGTTAGGTACTTTGAATGTATCTGAAAGTTTGGATAACAACGGATTTTTGACTGAATTTGTTGGAGCTATTTTGCAACAGGCTTTTGGATCCGGTAAGTGACCGCATTTAGTTGCGGAAGCTGATGTCAAAGCAATTTAAATTAGGAAAAAGGATATGAGCTTTTTTGCAAATCTCAGTACAAGGGCAAAACTTCTTAGCGGTTTTGCTTTCGTCGTACTTTTAAACATTGTGGTTGCAGCTACTGCAGTACGTCTTAATTTGAACAGCATTGGCGTTTCAGAGCAGATCGTCGTAATTCAGGGCGTATCTTTTCACAAAGTAAAAACAGCCCAACAGGCTCTTGAATCCTCAGCTTCCTCAACTTTGGCGTTTTTAAATGATGAAGATGCCGATAAAAATGATTTTCTGCAAAAAATTGACGCTACGCTTACAGAATTGCAACAGGACATAGCCGCTTTTAACGAAAATCGTATCGGTAACGGCGTAGCTGACGAAGCTTACAGAAATACCATTTTGGAAATGAAACAACTGGTGGTCAATTATGCTTCCATCTTCAACGATGAGATAAGACCGCTGATCTTGCAAGATAAAAAACAGGATGCCATGAAGCAGTTCATCAAAAATGAATTGCCTTTGTTTGCAAATTTGAATGAGCATACCGATGCTTTGATTGCAGGTCAAAATGCCCGCGTACAGTTGTTGGCAAAAGGCGCATCTGATCGTACCGGCATGTATTACGCAATCGTGCTGACCGTATTTGCGATCATTTTGGCTATGGCCATAGGTTTTGCCCTTTCTGGGTATATCAACTCCCGTTTGCAGAAGCTGATGCACGTGTTGCAGCGTACGGTCAACGGAGATTTGACTTTTGAACTTGAAAGCAACAGTAAGGACGAGTTCGGCCGTACTGCTAAACTTTTGGTCAAGATGAGAGACTCTCTGAGTAATTCTCTGAGCATGGTGCTTGAGGCTGCCGAGGCTACTCAGCGCGATATTACCGAGTTGCAACAGATCACTACTTCTATAGGGGATAAAGTCTCTCAGGCAGAAAGTCGCAGCGTGACGGTGGCAGCAGCCTCTGATGAGATGGTTTCTACCACCGGCGATATTGCCAAAAACTGCGAAGGTGCAGCCAGCACTGCCGAGAAATCCAATACCATCACTTCACAAGGTGTGGCTCAGATTGAAGCTGCTATCTCCGGTATTCAGGCTCAGGTTAAAAAGACCGAGCTTGACTCAAAACAGATCGGCGAATTGAAGGTACAGTCAGAGAAGATCGGTACCATAGTCGAGACCATCGAAGATATTGCCCAGCAGACCAATCTTTTGGCACTCAACGCTGCAATTGAAGCTGCCCGTGCCGGTGAAGCCGGAAAGGGATTTGCCGTGGTTGCCGATGAGGTCAGGGCTTTGGCTTCCAGATCTTCAGCATCTACTCAGGAGATCACCAAGATGGTTGAGCAGGTACAGCATTATGCAGACAGTGCCAACGATTCCATGATCGAAAGTGTTAAGAATATGAATGAGCTGGCAGAGAAGAGCTCCGGCGTTCAGTCTATATTGCAGTCAATCATCGACAATGTGGCGAATGTGAACTCTCAAATTACCCAGATTGCCACTGCTGCAGAAGAGCAGACTACGGCAACTTCAGAGATCTCCTCGAACATGCAGGGGGTTACTACCGTTACGAAGGACATCTCTACTTCAACTGAGGAAGCGATTAAGGCTATGGAAGAGATCGCTGCCGGTATGAAGAGCGTTAAGGAAGAACTCGCCTTCTTCAAACTTAACTGATTGTCATAAGACTTTTATCAAGGGGCAGATCTTAAAACGATCTGCCCTTTTGCTAAGTAAGGATGCCAAAAGACAGGGTACAATGAGATCAATATGAAGGAGTAGCATTCATGCGCGAAATAGCTTATTACGACGGAAAAATGGGATCATCATCAGAGCTTTTTATCCCTTTTGATGACAGAACTCATTGTTTTGG
>CALBLB010000119.1 GCA_937896115.1 uncultured Succinatimonas sp. | reverse complement strand
TGATGACAGCAAGGAATAAAGAGATCCTGAGCATAGAGAATTTAATACCGGCTGTACTCCTGCAGTAACTTTTTCAAAATAAGCTCGGTCCATGGCGGCAACGGAAAAAAGCAATTCTAATTCCGGATCAGGCTTTATATAGTCGCTGCTGCACAACCAAAAGTAAAAAGTTCTCAGAGTCTGCAATTTAGGATCAGCATTTTGAAAGATCCTGTCGGCATAAACATTGACTTCATAGGCATTAAGCTCAAGTCTTATCGCCCGACACTGTGTACAGATACAGGTGTAAAAAGCCTGAAAATTACCCAAAACCGCGCGTATGGCTGCAAGCGTTACCGTTTTACGTCCTTTTTTCAGCACGATGACCGAAGCCGTCACCGCCGTATTGGCATAAGCTTTAAATGCAGCCCCCGATGCTGAAGAGCTCATCAGCGAGGTGATGCGATCAGCAACTTCAGAAGGTGAACGCCATGATCCCAAAGGATCAAATAACATGCTTTCTGCAGGATTTAACAGATCAAGCTCCATGAAATCAAACTCACGCTGACAAGCCATGCATGAGGCTTTAAGCGAATTTCTAAGGCCCCTATCGCCTTTGGGATCAAAAACTATCACCGCCTCATTGCGCATCACTGCCTGCGCGGTCATAAGCTCAAGCAATCTGGTTTTACCGGCTCCGGTGGTTCCGAATACGGCAGTATGCGCCCTTGCATCATCGATGCTTTGAAAGACTGCTTTTGCATGAAACTCCACCCCGTGGATCTCATAACTGCCGTGCCCTTTGCTTCTTACTTTGGTCATACCCGCATCCATGATCTCGTGCAAATGTCTGGTATGCTCGGGTTTAAGCTCAAAGCCCTTACCCAAATACAAAGAATCTGCATGATCACGCAACATCTTGTTTAACTCAAGACGACTTACATATTGAGGTTTTGCAGCTTGGTTTATAAGCCACCAACGTCTTGCACATTCAAGATAAGGTACCGGCTGCAAGAGCGTAAGGACGGCTATATACCATGCAGATCTGCCATTTCCTAAATAAAACAAAAGCGCAAGTTGCAACGGCAGGATGATAAAAAGCGCCGTCCACGCAGAAGGACGACGGTAATAAAAGGAAACTGACATACAAACTCCTCCCTGCCTTCATGATGCACCTTCCAAAAATTATTTAAAGCCCGCTTTGGCGGGATCCGCCAAAAGCCTCTTTTAAAGTCTTTTTAAAAGCGCATACTAAAAAAATCCAATCTCAGGAGCTAATGTGGATCCCTTAAGTCTTGAAAACATCCTGCAACGACACGGTTTGCTGGCTTTGGTTTTTGATCATGCCGCCTCGCTCTCTCTTGACGCTAAAAGCGCCCTAAAAGAGTTTAGAAACGGCTTTTTTCTAAGAAAAATGAGCAAGGACGAGCGTGAGGTGATCATCAATGCCTTGCCTGACGAACACGAACTTGAAGGATCTTTTAGTCAAGAGTCCTTATGCGACGACTTTGTATCCGATAAGATGCTGATGAGAACTTTTCTTGAAACCCTCGACAAAAGATACGACCGCGATGCCGGACCTGCGTTTGAAGGCTTGAAGCTCAGGACCGAATTACATGCTTTGGCTTTGGATTGCGAACGCGAACTGCAGGTATTGATAAAAGACCAAAAGGTTTTTCCTGCAAGACCCGTAAGCACGATATCAGCTTTAGTTTTGGGATCTGCAAATCTGTTACCACCTTCTCTCACGCTGACAGGCACCAACGAAAAAGATTATTTATCGGCGGTAAAGACCGCCGCAATAGTCGATCCTGTAAAGCAGAACGATGCCGTATCCAAGCTTCAGGAGATCCCGCTTGTTTACTACATGATCCTTATGCGTCTTCTGCAGTACTGGGCGGATATATCAGGAGAGCCTCTGGCCTTTTTGCGCTATCGCCTGAAGGAACAAAAAGAAAATCAAAGACGTAACCTTTTTAGGATCAAAAAAGTTTTAAAAGAATGTTTGGATACCCTGCACCTTGAGTTTGATCGTCACCTCTTTAGCGATCCTGAGATCATCCTTGATGAAATAACCAGAAAACAAGATCTGTTGCCAAAGAAAATGCGCAAGCATCTGCCGATAATCAGTGAGGCAGCCGAAGCTTTTTGCCTGCTTCAGGATAAATCAGGTCCTATGCGTCAGCAGATCCTGTTAAATCTTGCAGATCCCGTGCGTGAGGCGGTGCTGATGTTCAGCTCGCAACTCTCTTGTGCGCAGGCCGTTTCTTCAAAAAAAGAAGTTATTGCAAAAGCTCCTCCTCAAGATCCGCAAATCCTCTATGATCTTTTAAAGCAATGCCGTACGCTGGGATTCAACACTGAATACAACCTCATCATGCGTTGTTTAAACGGTGAACCTTTTGCTCTGCCGCTCTGTCTTGACGGCAAGTACAAGGCAAAAAAGCTCGGGATCATGCTAAAAGCCCTGCATTTTTTTAAGGACAACGGCTTTATTCTCGACGAAGATGAAAATTCGCTTAAAAAAGCATATCTTGGGGAGAACCAACCTTAGGCCTTCTCCCTTGAAAAAAAAAGCTTCGATTCGTACAATCTCTTATACGGCTAAGACAGTCACAAGCACTGATCCAGGAGAAAAATAATGCAAAATGACGCAAATCATCGTCAGTTACCATCGCTTTCTCTTGGGATCAGTAACTTCTCAAAATTAAGACGCGGTAATAAGATTTATGTAGACAAAACCGCTTTTGTCTACAAACTTGCCCGTGAAGAAGGCTTTTATTTTCTCTCCCGTCCGCGCCGATTCGGAAAATCCCTGCTTGTTTCCACTTTTGAATCGCTGTTTAAAGACGGACTTAAAGATTTTACGGGACTTGCCATAGAGAAAGTTTGGAGCGATACCACCTACCCGGTTATCCATCTTGACTTTACCGAGTGCAGGATCTTTTCATCATTTGGTGAATTTAAACAAAGTTTTGATCTGATGTTGCGCAAAGCTGTGTACGATGCAGGTTTTGCACTTCCTTCTTTTGATGAACAAGCTGGTCTTACTACCGTTCCTTCGTTATTTGAAGAATTTTTAAAAAGACAGACAAAGCCCACGGTGATCCTCATCGACGAATACGATGCGCCTTTAAATCAGACTCTCAACAACAAAGATCTCTTTGATCTCGTGGAAAACGAGCTGTTTAAATTTTTTGATATCTTAAAACGCCGCAGCTCTGATCTGCGTTTTCTCTTTATTACCGGGATCAGCAAATACAAAAATTTAGGGATCTTTTCAGGAGCAAATTTCGTCGATGATCTCAGTCTCTACACGGATTTCGGAACCTTACTAGGCTATACCGAGGACGAGGTAAAACAGTATTTCTTCCCTTACCTTGAAAAAGCCGCACACACTTTGAATTTATCGCCTGAAGCCTGTCTTAGCAGGATGAAAAAGTTTTACGACGGCTATTGTTTTGATGAAAACGCCGCAACTCATGTTTTCACTCCTTGGTCGACGATGAATTTCCTGCAAAAACCGCAACGCGGTTTTCAAAATTACTGGTACGATTCAGCAGGTACTCCGTCCGTACTGCTTAATTATTTAAAAGATCACAGTCTAAAAGATCCGCGCGCATACGGACATGACATAGTCGTAAATTTGGACATGCTCAAATCTTACAAGCAGGTGAACAAACTTCAGGACGAAGCGGTTTTATTTCAAACAGGCTACCTTTCCATAAAGAAGAGATTGGGCCCTAAAATGCTGGTGCTCAATTACCCAGATGAGGAAATTTCCGACTCGATGAGCTCACTTTATGCCGAGTCAATTACCGATGAAACTCAGCGCTCCAAATTGTATACGAGCATCATAAATGATCGTCCCCCGGAACTCATCAAATCGTTAAATGCCGTCTTATTAGCCATTCCGTATCAAAAATACCCGATTGACAACGAGTATGCCTTGCAAGCTGTATTGGCTGTGGTGATTAAAGCCTGCGGCTTTGCCGTGATCGCCGAGCATATTAATGCTCTTGGTCGTTCGGATCTTGAAATAAATGCCGTACGCAGATATTTGGTACTTGAGCTTAAATTTGCCCGCAACGACGAACAAGCTTCGCATCTTCTTGAAGAAGCCAAAAAACAAATGCGAAAACACCTCT
>CALBLB010000118.1 GCA_937896115.1 uncultured Succinatimonas sp. | reverse complement strand
TAGCCAGTCCTTTAAAATCCCTAAGTCCGTATCTGAACAAAGATTCAAGGGTGCTGATAAGCAAAGTTTTGCCAAAGCGCCGCGGCCTTGAAATGAAATACTTATCCTCAGTAAACGCCAAATCGTAGATCATGGCTGTTTTATCCACATAAATTTTGCCGTTTCTGCGCAATGCGGCAAAACTTTCCTGTGATCGCGGAAGCTTGGCAAATTCTCTGATGTCAAAAGGCATACACTCTCCTTAAAATATCAGCAATTTCCATGTAAACGATTTCTAGCAATATGACTATTCGTATTTTTGCAGAGGTTTAACGAGGAGATCTTAGAATCTAATTTATTGATTTAATGATATTTTATGAGCCAGGTTTCAGATTTGAAACATGGTTTTTCTACAATTTTAATTGATACACCAAAACTAAGGAAAAACGTGTCAATGATTATCAACCATCAGCATGGTAAGAGCAAGTTCCAAACTCAATTAGCTTGTTTCTACACAACGGATCGGTATTCATGCCAGAAGCTCAGTTTTTGTTCAATGAAGGGAAAATTTGAATCCGATTAAGAAACGAAGGATGCAAGAATTTTCTGCTTGACTTGTTGGCAAAAACTCAGGCACATTAGTGGAAACCTCTTGAGGATTTTTCAGAGTAATATTATGTTGGTGATCCACAACACTTTGAGTAACTCTTAAAAATGAAGATGCAGTAGATGTTATTCAATCGACAATGTTAAATTTAATAATTTTTGGATCTTACATTTTCATCTTTCATTTTCGAAAATGTTTCTTTAAACTTAGTTCAAAGAATGACAGGGAGGCAACTTACATGAATTTGTTACGCGCTTTTATTGATTATTGTTTGCTTCCTTCGCACAACTATGAAGAAAAAAAATGTCGTCGTGAAAAAACGTTGGCTACATATAGGATCATTGAAAAACAATTAGACGATGAAGCAAAGGTTGGTTATCAACGACACTTTGAAACAGTTGGCAGAAGGATCCGCAGGGCTGTTAATCAGTGTTCATAAACTATGCAAAATAGAAAAACACCACTAAGCAAATCTGTAAATAATGCTCTTCCTAAAACATCGGCTGTAGTTGCACAATTAAGACAAGGCCCGATCCCATCTCCGGAAGATATGCGTGGTTACAAGCTTGTTGATGCCGATTTACCAAATAGAATTATGACAATGGCAGAAACCGAACAAAATACGCAGTACAGTTTGCGCTCCAAAATCATTGAAAATCGCGAAAGTATGAGTCGTCGCGACTTTATCAGTGACATGGTGGCACTTGGTACTTGTACTTTTTTGTGCACGTGCATGATCATTGCCGCATCTGTAATGTTTTATTGTGATAAGACTGGAGCTGGCATATTTTTTACTGCAACAGCTTTAATCTCTCTGCCTAAAACCTTTCTTTGGCCTCGAAAGAGCAACGTAAATAAAAGCTCATGACCCACGATTATCAGCAGTCGGTTCCATATTCTCATGATCTAAACTGATTCAGTTTATCACCATTTTTGTCCAGTGGTCTTGATTGAAGGAAAGCTCTGCTCTGTAGCAGTTTTGATGGAATTTTGTTTAGGCGAGGATCGCGATCATCCCAGTTTTCGACGGCTGAATGATCACGATGCGTTAACACGCATGATCATTTTAGCGCGAAATTCTTTTGATTACATAGAAAATAGAACAGCTCCTGATGGAAAAAGGATCGTTCGTACTCACAACCTTAAGCACGGTCTTATAACTAAATTTCGCTGTTCTTCAAAGAAAAAGCAGTTGTCCATCTGTCTGTTGGCAATTGCTATCGTATTATCAGGTTATAACTCAACAATAGGATCATGGTATTCACGGCTGCATCATCGATATCAATTCGAATTTATTTGATTATAGCCTTAACACAAGAAGGCCCGGAGAGTTGATCCTCTCCAGGCCTTCTTTCATCAAGATATTAAATCTTGAAAGGGTAACGGGCTAAATTACATCATGCCGCCCATGCCACCCATTCCGCCCATGCCAGGAGCACCGGCAGCAGGCATATCAGATTCCTTCTTAGGAGCATCGGCAATCATGCACTCGGTGGTGATCATGAGGCCGGCGATGGAGGCAGCGTACTCCAATGCAGAGCGGGTAACCTTGGTAGGATCCAAAATACCCATTTCGATCATGTCGCCGTATTCACCGGTAGCAGCGTTGTAACCGAAGGTATCGTTACCATCGCGAACCTTGTTGGCGATCACGGAGG
Source organism: uncultured Succinatimonas sp. (assembly GCA_937896115.1). GTDB lineage: Bacteria > Pseudomonadota > Gammaproteobacteria > Enterobacterales > Succinivibrionaceae > Succinivibrio. The sequence continues at coordinate 36,622 of CALBLB010000118.1, read as the reverse complement.
CTTCTTCACCTGCGTTGGAAACAATCTGACGCAAAGGAGCTTCCATAGCGGTCAAGGCAACCTTGATACCGACGTTCTGATCCTGGTTGTCACCGGTAAGACCGGCGATCTTCTGGGCAACGTGCAACAAAGCAACACCGCCGCCTGCGACCACGCCTTCTTCAACGGCAGCACGGGTAGCGTGCATGGCGTCTTCAACACGGGCCTTCTTCTCCTTCATGGCAACTTCAGTAGCAGCACCGACCTTGATCACTGCCACGCCGCCTGCCAACTTGGCCACGCGCTCCTGAAGCTTCTCACGATCGTAGTCGGAAGTAGACTCTTCGATCTGCTTGCGGATCTGAGCAACACGATCGGCAATGGCGGCCTTGTCGCCGGCACCCTTGACGATGGTGGTGTCGTCCTTGGTGATCACGATCTTCTTAGCCTGACCGAGATCGTCGATGGTGGCTTTCTCAAGCTCCATACCAAGCTCTGAAGAGATCACGGTACCGCCGGTCAAAATGGCGATATCCTGCAACATGGCCTTACGACGATCACCAAAGCCCGGAGCCTTGACAGCAGCAACCTTGACGATACCGCGCATATTGTTGACTACCAAAGTAGCCAAAGCTTCGCTCTCGACGTCTTCTGCGATGATCAACAAAGCCTTACCCTGCTTGGCCACACCCTCGAGGATGGGGAGCAGATCGCGAATGTTGGAGATCTTCTTGTCGCAAAGCAGGATGTAAGGATCATCAAGCTCAACGGTAGAAGTATCAGCCTTATTTACGAAATAAGGAGAGAGGTAGCCGCGGTCAAACTGCATGCCTTCGACGACATCCAGCTGATCTTCAAAGCCCTGACCGTCTTCGATGGTGATCACGCCGTCGTGACCGACCTTTTCCATGGCCTCGGCAATGAGGTTACCGACGGTGGCATCGGAGTTGGCGGAAATGGTACCGACCTGAGCGATGGCTTTTTGATCTTCGCACTTGCGAGCCAGCTTCTTAAGCTCGGCGATGGCGGCACTGACGGCCTTATCGATGCCGCGCTTCAAATCCATAGGATTCATGCCGGCAGCAACTGACTTCAAGCCTTCGTTTACGATGGCCTGAGCCAATACGGTAGCGGTGGTGGTACCGTCACCTGCAGCGTCGTTAGCCTTGGAAGCAACTTCCCTGACCATCTGGGCGCCCATATTCTGGAACTTGCCCTCAAGTTCGATTTCCTTGGCAACGGTCACGCCGTCTTTGGTAATGAGAGGAGCACCGTAGCTTCTGTCCAAAACCACGTTACGACCTTTAGGTCCCAGGGTAACCTTAACTGCATTGGCGAGAACATTGACGCCCTCAAGCATCTGAGTGCGGGCTTCGTTACCGAAAAATACCTGTTTTGCTGACATTTTGCTTAGTCTTCCTGATAATTGAATCTGTTAGTCTTCAACGATTGCCATGATGTCGCTCTCAGAAAGGATGATCACATCCTCGCCGTCAAGCTTCTCTTTCTTTGAACCGTAACCTTCGTTAAAGATCACAGTGTCGCCGACCTTAACGGCCATCTTGGCAGATTCACCGTTCTCAAGCACACGGCCGGTACCTACGGCGATGACTTTGCCGCGGGTGGTTTTCTCAGCCTGACTGCCAAGCAGAATTCCGCCTGCAGACTTTTTCTCTTCCTCAAAAGGCTTGACGATCACGCGATCATATAAAGGAACTAATTTCATAGTACACCGCTTAAATTTTTTCATGCGGACGATTAACCGGCTCGTCCAACCGCCTGATGCGACTTTGTCGCCGCTTTTTTACAAAAGCTAAAGTGGGGACACTTTGTACTTATTCAATAGAAAATATAAAAATTTTTTTTAGTTGTTTGATATATAAGTAAAAGTTTTTTATTTTTTTAAGGCATTGCTCTTTTCGTCGGCAATGATTTTTTTGACACCCGACGCCCTGCCGTTCAACTTCGATCTGGTGGTGATCACCATTCCCAAGACCACCACGGCTCCGCCTATGAACTGCGCGATAAAAAGTTCTTCATGCAAAAGCAGAAAACCGGTAATTGCACCTGCAAACGGTACTATATAGACAAAAGTTCCTGCTTTGCTCACCCCCACGCGTACGGCAGCCCAATTCCAACCCAAAAAAGCGATCACTCCGGAGCACAGCACCAAATAGACAAACGCCATCATATCGTATGTATCCAAAGTTGCATTTATCCATTCGTGCTCAAAACATCCCAAAACAAGGCACATCAGCGCACCGGTAAAACTCGACCAGGCCGTTGCCGCCGCAACCGACGCTTTTTTACTTAAAAACCATCCTGCCACGGTATAACATGACCACATGCTTTCACTGATCACCACGATGAGATCGCCTTTGTTGAAACTTAAATTCAGCAAGATCTCCAAAGATCCGTTTGAAATTATGGACAAAGCTCCGACACAAGAAAGCGCAATTCCGCACCATCCCTTAAAACTTAACCGCTCTCCTACTATAAAAAAAGCCAATACGCAGGTAACCGTAGGTCCTATGCTCTCTATCAAAGCCGTATTCGATGCCGTCGTATATTTAACTCCGGTCATAAGCAGAGAATTGTGCAGAAAGACTCCGAATACTCCCATCAGAACCATCACGGCAAAATCATGTTTTGAAGGGCGCAGTTCGCCTTTTTTCCCAATTACCAGTAAAAAGGCAAAAAGCACCAGCGACATGCATAAAAAACGCAGTCCGGTAAGCATTACCGGGGAAACTTTCAACGCGAGGATCCTGCCGCAGGCAGGAGTTGCTCCCCAAATAATGCACACGAGAGCAAGGACCAAATAATATTTGCCTTTATTCATGGCTCAACACCTTAATGACTGTCGGTGTCCTCTTTTTTATGCAACAATCCCGTATTTTCCTCATTACTCTCATCGTGTACCTCGGTACAACTGCCCTCGATGGTACGTCCCCCTGATGACGAGCTTGAATAAAACTCAGAATGAAACGCTGATCCGGAAGCTGATTGCTGCGAAAAAAATCCGCCTCCCATGCGTTTTTTTATTTTTCCTTCGATAAAACGCTGGACTTTGGGAAACAACAGCAATACTGCTATGAGATCGGAGATAAAACCCGGGAAGATGAAGAAAAACCCTGCAATCGGCAACCACATTATATGCAAAGAAGGCTGCTGATTATTCTGCAATTCAAGCAAGGCCTGCTTGATACGTAATTTAACCAGCACCGCCCCCAAAACCATAAAAGCGAACAATGCCGTAAGAGTTGCCAAAGCTCCGAGGTGGGAGCCTACTTTGATGATCACAGCAAGCTCCAACACGAACAAAACCGCAAAAGCGGCGATAAAACGACCCATAATTTTTCCTTGCGCTCAAAAAAGATTTTTTAACTTAGGGAACATTATACTGATTAAGAAAAAACAATTCGCTAAGACAAAAATGCCCATGAAATTCTTGAAAATACTCGTTACCCTGTCAATACTTTGCGTTAATTTTCAATGTTTTGCCTCAGATGCAACGGATGATCTTTTCTCACTTGACACAGAGCCTGTTGTAAGTACGAATACGATCCCTTTTACGGCAAAGGCTTTTTTTGACCGCAACGAGGGGAAAATTCATTTTACAATCGCTTGCACCAAAGGCTCCTATATCTACAAGGACTCGTTAAAGCTTGAGACTGCTAAAAACTCAAAAATCAGACTTGATCCTTTGCCGCAAAGCACGGTTCATGAAGATGCCTTGGGACGCTCCGACGTTTATTTCGGGGAAATCGACATATGCGCCACGGTAATTCAAAGTTACTCAGACGATGACGCCGTTTTGAGCTATCGCGGTTGTGACGGTCAGGGCATATGTTACCCGCCGCAGGAGATCAGGCTTGCTTTATCTGACTTTAAGGCTCAACCTCAGAAAATTGAGACTTTAGATGATCAGATGCAAAACGAAAAAAATCTGACTGAAAAATCTCAAGATATACAAGGCGCAGGACTTTTTTTACGTCTCCTGCTCTTTTTAATCTTGGGGGCTGGTCTTGATCTCACTCCTTGTGTCCTTCCTTTGCTGGGAATTTTCTCGGCGATGATCTTAGGACAAGGGAAGAACAAACTTAGCAAAAACTTACAACTGAATGCAGCCTATCTTGCAGGACTTACCGCAACCTATACCTTGTTAGGTTGGATCTTCGCATCTTTGGGCATGCGTGCGCATGTTTTTTTGTCATCACCGTATTTTACGGCCGGCATAGCACTGTTGCTCGTACTGCTTGCTTGTAACTGTCTGGGGCTCATCAGCGTGCGCACTCCGAAACTGTTCAACGATCCCATACAGAAAAAACTGACTTCACAAAAACGCGGTACTTATATTTCCGCACTTTGTTTCGGACTGCTGTCAGGACTTATGACCACTCCTTGCACCTCCGCACCTTTGGCAGGAGTACTGCTGTACATCACACAGGCAGGAGACGTATTTGCAGGAACTTTGATGTTTGCCGCCATAGGACTGGGCATGGGATTGCCTTTATGCGCCGTAGGTTTGTGCGGACAGGGCCTTATAAAAAAGCTGTCATCATCAGGACGCCTGGTAAAGAAAATGATTGCCCTGCCTCTTTTATGGGTAGCCTTTACAGTAGCTCAGCCTCTTTGGAACTACCATGCTCTGCCTTTAATGGCCTTTGCCTTCGGCATAACGTTGCTTTTATGCCATATTCTGCTGTCGGCCGTACCTGAAATTTCCAAATATGCAAAAGCTTGCATCTGCATTTTTTATGCATCCTGCGCTTTGTTCGTTACCTGGCAAACCCTACCGCAGAAGGTAACCTTGCCCTTTAAAACCATCTCTTCTTTAGAAGAATTTAAAGAGTATCAAGATCAGGATCTTTTCTTATCTTTTTCCGCTTCCTGGTGTGCCAACTGTCATGTTCTTGATGAAAAATTTTATGCAAAAAAAGAATTTTTAAAACTTCTTGACGAGGCCGAACTTACCGCACTGCGTTTTGAACTTGACGATCCCCAAAATGCCGAAGTCAAAGCCGTTGCAGAGCATTTTGCAATAACCGGAGTTCCTGCCGCCGTCATCATCAAAAAAGGAAAAATAATTTCGAAAATCTCAGGATATGCTCAGGAGGAAATAGTAAAAGATCTTCAAAAGACGGCACTTGGCTTATAAAAAAGGGCACGCTCATCGGTCGTGCCCCTGAATTTTCATCAACTATTTTTAATTGGCTTTTTCTTCAGCAGCTGCAGATGAAGAATTACTCTTCTTATCTTCTGCTTTCTTAATTGCAACCAATTTAACGTCGAAGATCAGCACGCTGTTAGGTTCGATGGTATCGCCGGCACCGGCTTCGCCGTAGGCCAGGGCTGCCGGGATCACGAACTGGTATTCTGATCCGGCATTCATAAGCTCGATGCCTTCAATCCAGCCCGGGATCATGTTGTCAAGCGGGAAATCCACGCCTTCACGCTGCTCGTCAAACACCTTGCCGTCGATGGTGGTGCCTTTATAGGTTACGGTTACGGTATCGCCTTTTTTGGCAGTATCGCCTTCACCTTGGGTGATCACCTTGTATTGCAAACCAGAAGCGGTAACTTTTACGCCTTCCTTGCTCTTGTTTTCAGAGAGGAATTTCTCCCCTGCTTCAAGATTCTTTTTGGCAGTGGCTGCCTGTTTGGCCTGCATGGATTCCTTTAATTTCTGATCAAGAGCCTGCAGCGAAGTTTCAATATCTTTCTCTTTTAAGGCAGTGGACCCCTTAAGAGCATCGGATACGCCCTTCAGGACTATTTCCTGATCCATAGGAGAAATGTACTCCTGCTGCTGATCCAGCATCTTCTTTAAATACAAACCGACAGAGGCGCCGATCGAATAGGCGGACTTTTCTTCAAAATTGCTCTTGTCGGTAATGCTCTGCACCTTTTTTTCGCCGCAGGCGGAAATTGCCATAACGGCAGCAGCCAACATAGAAATTACAGCTGCTTTTTTAACAAACTTAGTCAAAATATTCTCCAAAAATCAGTACTGCCTAAAAATGCTCAAAAGGCTTTGCGGCAGGTCGCACGATTTTACCATGATTGAAAAGCCTGAGCTCCTGCGAAGAGGTAATGATCCCAACCTTAGTCACCGGTACATTCAGTTCTTCAGAAAGAGCCATAACCTCTTCCTCATTTGCAGATGACGAAGTAAACAGCAATTCGTAATCACAACCGCCGAAGGCTGCCAATTCCAGCCTTTTTTGTTCATCATCAACCAAGGTATTAAGCTCCTGAGCCAAAGGAAGCTTATCTAACCACAGATCCGCACCTGCTTTGCTGCATTCAAGAATATGCCCCAAGTCTCCGACTATGCCGTCTGAAATGTCGATGGCACAACCAGAATACTCAAGATCACACAATTCTTTGGCAAAAGCGCATCTGCACTGCTGATGCATGCTTTTGTAACAAAGAGAGCTTAGCAAAGACTTATCAAGTTTCAGTCTGCCGTAACCTGCTTCGACATATAACGCACAAAGTCCCAAAGATCCGGTGACGTAAATACCGTCCCCGCTTTTGGCTCCTGAGCGTCTTAGGGCATCGGCAGCGGTTACTCCGTAGGCACTGACGGTGATCGACAGAGGGCCTTTTGAAGTATTGCCGCCGATTAAAGCGCATTGCTCCTCATCTGCAAGCTCGAACAATCCTTTGGCAAAAGGCTCCAGAAAATCATCACGAGCCTCAGGAAGCGATAAGGATAAGGTAAAAGCCTTGGGATCTGCTCCCATAGCGGCAAGATCCGACAAGTTGACCAAAAGCGCCCGGTACCCCAAAAGATAAGGATCCGTATCTTTGAAAAAATGGATCCCTTCGTTAAGGGTATCCGTAGTTATTGCCAAAGACTCGTCGCGTCTTAACTTTAACAGGGCACAATCGTCCCCTATACCCAGTTCTACCCGGCTGCCGTGATCGTGCCCTGCAAAATATTTGTAGATGAGGTCAAATTCCCCGGGCATTTCAGTCCTTAACTTCGCTGTTTGATGCCGGGGTACGAATGGCTCTTACCACTTTATCCAGAACCCCGTTTACGAATTTATGGCTGTCCTGCTCTGCAAATTCTTTTGCCAGCATGATCCCTTCGTTGATCACCACTCGATAAGGCACATCCTGACGATAAAGCAATTCGAAAGTCGAAAGACGCAAAATTGCCTTGTCGACTTCATCCAAATCCTTTAAAGGACGGCTGATGTACGGTTCGAAAGTCTCGTCCAGATGATCGGAGTTGGCGATGATGCCCGATACCAAATCGTGGAAATAATCGAGATCAGCTCCTCGTATGGGTTGCTCTTCTAAAAACTGTTTTTCTATCTCCGCGGCACGATCACCGGTCATCTGCCACTGATAAACAGCCTGCAAAGCAAAATGACGGGCTTTGTGACGCATGGTGGGAGTTACTGCGCCTTCGGTTGCATCCATGTTCTTAACCTATTTCAAAGAAAACAATACAAAAATCAAATCTGTTTTAAAACATTTACCAATTCAAGGGCGGCAGCGGCGGCTTCGGCACCTTTGTTACCCATCTTGGATCCTGCACGCTGTACAGCCTGATCAAGGTTATCGGTGGTAAGCACCCCGTTGGTGATCACCACACCGGTCTCCAGGGTAACCTGAGTCAAACCTTTGGCACACTCATTGGAAACAACCTCAAAATGATAGGTTGATCCGCGGATCACGCACCCGCAGGTGATGATGGCGTCAAAACGACCTGATTGGGCCAATTTCTTACACACCAAGGGGATCTCGATGGCTCCCGGGACATGCACGGTAGTAATGTTCTCATCAGGAACCTCACCCTGACGTTTTAAAACGTCCAAAGCTCCGTCCACGAGACGCTCGCAGATGAAGCTGTTAAAACGCGAGACCACGATGGCAAAGCGGCCTTCTCTGCAGGGCAAACCGCCCTCAATCTTATTGATAGCCATAAAAAATCCTCAGTTAAAATCCGTTTTCTATAAGAGTTTGCAAGGAAAGTTCCCCACTTTTTTTGTCAGCCGCCGTATTTTTACTCTCCATGAGCCTTTCAAGATAACGCGCCAATACGTCAGCCTCAAGATTCACTTTTTTCCCGGGACGCCAGGTCTCAAAAGTAGTTACGGCTCCGGTATGGGGAATAAGCGTAAGTCTGAAACCTTCGTCGCTGACATCATTGACCGTAAGGGAGATCCCGTCAACCGTGATCGAGCCTTTATAGGCTATATAACGCAAAAGATCCGCCGGACATTGTACCGTGACGTCATAAGCTTCGGAACTTTTGACTATCGAGGTTATGGTACCGGTACCATCGACATGTCCCTGTACGATATGGCCCCCCATGTGAGTTGCCGGGGTAACCGCCGCTTCAAGATTAAGTTTGGTACCGCGTGAATAACCGGCAAAACAGGTATGTTCCATGGTTTCAAAGGAAACGTCGGCAGTAAAAATCGTACCGCTTAGGGAGGTAACGGTAAGGCATACACCGTTGCAGGCTACGGAATCTCCGATCTTCACGTTTTCACGTTGCATAAAATCGTCGGGAGTCTCTACTCTGATTTGAGCTCCGCTGCCGCGTTTTTGGACCTCAAGCAGGATCCCGACTCCGGAAACAATGCCGGTAAACATTATTTACGCTCCTCAAACGCCTTAAGTTTTGATGCCAGATCATGACTTAAAAGATGAATTTTCAAATCATGAGAGAGTTTTCTTACTTTATACACTTCCATGGATACGGCGTTATCCAGGATCTTCGGCGACTCAAGGGCAAAAACCCTACGCGAAGTTTTACCCAAAAATTTAGGAGCCTCGTAAATCAACAGCTCGTCGACCAGATCCTGCTTTAAAAAAGCATCGGCAAGCCTCGGGCCTGCTTCCACGAGCACATGCCTTATTTGCCTGCTTCCGAGATATTCAAGCACCTTGTTAAGATTAAGATGTCCGTCTTTATCAAGAGCATCTTTGGGGAAAAACACCGCATCCGTATGATCGTTCAGTTTTTTTTCTGACAAATCGTCGCAAGATGACGCACAGCACAGCAAGGCATGATCCGCAGAGAAAATCTTAAGCTCTTCAAGTTTGGAAGCATAAGCTGAAAGCAGTAAGTTCCGAGAATCGATGATCACCTTAAGCGGCTGACGCAGCTCGTGTCTGCCTACCTTCATGCGCGCCGATCTCGGCAATTCGTCGTAGCGTACGCTGTAACGGGGATCATCGGCAATAACCGTAGCCAAAGAAGTGATCACCGCATCGCATTGCGCACGCAGTTTCTGCACGTCATGACGCGAACGCTCGTCGGTTATCCACTTGCTCTGCCCGTCCTCCAAAGCGGTGCCGCAGTCAATTCCCATGGCCACCTTGAGAGTAACGAAAGGAGTACTGCCTGCAATGCTCTTCATAAAGGCCCGGTTTAAAAACCAAGCCTCTTTTTCAAGCACATGCTCGGTAACCTCGATCCCTGCTTGGCGCAGGATTTCAATGCCGCGTCCGCTGACTTTGGGATTGGGATCTCCTGCGGCCACCACCACGCGCGCTACCTGCTCATGAACCAATCTTAAGGCACAAGGGGGAGTTCTGCCAAAGTGAGAACACGGCTCCAAGGTAACGTATGCCGTAGCCCCTTTGACGTCTCCTCCTGCATTGGCTATGGCCATGATCTCGGCATGAGGCTGACCTGCTTTATGGTGCCATCCTGCGCCTATGATCCTTCCTTGGCGCACAAAAATACAACCTACCGCAGGATTGGGGTAGGTTGTGTACAAACCGCGTGACGCGAGCTTTAACGCCCGCGCCATATAGTAACGGTCAATTTCCGACTGTTTTAGCAATTTCAGTCCTTGTAGACGGGGAAGCGCTGGCACAAAGCCACGGCACGGGCTTTACACTGCTCGATGACTTTCTCGTCCTTATAGTTGTCAAGCACGTCGCAAATGATGGCGGCCAGTTCCTTAATTTCGGGCTCTTTAAAACCGCGGCGGGTGCAGGCAGGAGTGCCGACACGCAAGCCTGAGGTTACGAAAGGAGAGCGCTTCTCCCCAGGTACGGTATTCTTGTTTACGGTGATGTTGGCCTTACCCAAGGCAGTCTCGGCATCGGCTCCGGTCATTTCAAGATCGGTAAAGTCCATCAGGAACAGATGATTGTGGGTACCGCCTGACACGACCTTGTAACCGCGCTTTTGCACTTCTTCTGCCAAAAGTTTGGCATTTTTGACTATCTGTTTTTGATACTCAACGTACCAAGGTTCCATACACTCTTTGAACAGTACTGCTTTGGCTGCAATGATGTGCATGAGAGGACCGCCCTGGTTGCCCGGGAACACGGCTGAATTGATGCGTTTGTACAAAGCTTCGTCGTGGCAATTTGACAGGATGAAGCCAGAGCGGGGGCCGCCTAAAGATTTATGAGTGGTTGAAGTTACCACGTGAGCATAATCAAGAGGTGAAGGATAAACACCGGCTGCGACCAAACCTGCTACATGAGCCATGTCGACCATGAGGTAGGCCCCGACTTCGTCGGCAATTTCACGCATTTTTTTCCAGTCGACTATGCCTGAAAATGCGGAGAAACCAGCAACCAAAACTTTAGGCTGATGTTCATGAGCCAAAGCACGGACCTGCTCATAATCGATCTCACCTGCTTTGGTCACTTCGTAATTGTAGGATTTGTAAATTTTTCCTGAAAAATTGACTTTGTAACCGTGGGTCAGGTGACCGCCCGATGCCAAGGACAATCCCAAGATGGTGTCGCCGGGTTTGCACATGGCGGCATAAGCACAGGCATTGGCCTGAGAACCTGCATGAGGCTGCACATTGGCAAAATCGCAGTGGAATACCTTGCAGGCACGATCGATGGCCAGCTGTTCGACTTCGTCGACAAATTCACAGCCGCCGTAATAACGTTTGTGGGGATAACCTTCGGCATACTTATTGGTCAGCTGGGAGCCTTGAGCTTCCATTACGCATTTTGAAGCATAGTTTTCCGACGCGATGAGTTCGATGTGATCTTCCTGACGCTGATTTTCGGCGGAAATTGAAGCCCACAATTCTGGATCGTATTCTGCAATTGACTTGGCTTTATTGATGAAGCTCATTGAAAGTTCCTCTAAGAGATGCCGGAGGGCAGAAAAAAATACGTGAGAATTTTAACACAATGAGCATTGTTACCTTGCAAGATCATGGTGTAAAAATGTATTAAACCGGCCTCAGGTTACGTTGCCACCGTTAAGATTTTTCCCGGAAAGAGCGTCTTCATTGCAGTAAATTTCAACGTTTTTACCTAAAAAAAACACGTTTTTTTGCAATTTTGCGGGGAAATTAACTTGTTTTAACCCAATTTTAGCTTAAAATCCCTGCAGTCTGAGTCTGGGTTCTGATACCTTTAAATCGATACGTTGAATTAAGGTATGCACCCTTACTCGGTTCAAGATTGGTTGAAGAAGGAAATGCCTTTGCAAAACTTATCCATTCTGGTTATCAACGGACCGAACTTAAACCTGCTCGGCACCAGAGAACCGGACATTTACGGTCACGAGACGCTTGCAGATCTCGAGTCCATGCTAAAAAAACGCGCAGACGAATTGGGAGTTGCCATCGAATGCTTCCAATCCAATCACGAAGGCGCCATTGTCGACAAAATTCAGGAAGTGCGCGGCAAGGCAGGCTTCATTCTGCTCAATGCCGGAGCTTTCACTCATACCAGTGTGGCCATACGCGACGCTCTGTCGGGTGTGGAGATCCCTTTTTATGAGATCCACATTTCTAATGTCCACAGTCGCGAAGAGTTCAGACATCATTCATATCTGAGTGCCATCGCCAAAGGTGTGATCGCAGGTTTCGGACTCCAAGGTTATATCTGCGCTCTTGACAGCGCCGCGCAATATCTGCGCTCGAAGAACTCCTAAGATTCACAGCAAGAAAGGTAACAGTCTATGCAGATTGATATCCACAAGATCTCCAAACTCATCGAAATCGTCTCCAAATCTGACATTTCCGAAATCAATTTAAAACAAGGTGAAGAAGAACTGAAGATCACCCGTGATCGCGGTATAGTCGCAGGTGCTGCGCCTGTACAAACAGTAATTCAGGCCGCTCCCGCGCTTCAGGCTGCCGCACCTGCTCAGGTTGCTCCTCAAGTGCAGAATGCAGCTCCTGCTGCGGCACCGGCTGCGGCAACTCCTGATGCATCAAAGCTTATGAAGTCACCGATGGTCGGCACCTTCTACCGCTCCTCAAGTCCTACTGCCGATCCTTTTGTTGCCGAAGGACAGAGCGTAAAAGAAGGGGATACCCTGTGCATCATCGAGGCTATGAAGATGATGAATCAGGTTCAGTCAGACCGCGCTGGCGTCATCAAGAAGATCCTGGTGGACAACGGTTCTACCGTAGAATTCGATCAGCCTCTCTTCGAGTTTGAATAATTTCCGTCAGAGGTTGTTCATGAAACTTGAAAAAGTACTGATTGCCAACCGCGGCGAGATCGCTTTGCGCATCTTAAGAGCTTGCCGCCAACTGGGACTTAAGACCGTTGCGGTACATTCAACTGCCGATCGCGATCTCATGCACGTCAAACTGGCCGACGAATCCATATGCATAGGACCTGCCGCCCCGAAGGACTCTTACCTTAACATTCCGTCCATCATCGCTGCGGCAGAATCATGCGGAGCCAGTGCCATCCATCCTGGTTACGGTTTTCTTTCAGAAAGTGCCGACTTTGCCGAAATGGTGGAAAAATCGGGATTCATTTTCATCGGACCTACTGCAGATACCATTCGCCTCATGGGCGACAAGGTTTCTGCAAAGAAAGCCATGCAACGCTCGGGAGTTCCTTGTGTGCCGGGATCTGCCGGAGCTTTGGGTGATGATCCTGAAGAAAACAAGAAACTTGCCGCCAAGATAGGTTATCCCATCATCATCAAGGCAGCCGGCGGCGGCGGCGGACGCGGTATGCGCGTGGTGCGTAATGAAGCTGAACTTGAAAGCTCCATTGCTTTGACCCGCCGCGAAGCCGATATGTTTTTCAACAACCCTTCCGTGTACATGGAAAAGTTTTTGGAAAACCCGCGTCACGTAGAGTTTCAGGTACTCTCGGACGGAATGGGTCATGCCGTCTACTTAGGCGAACGCGACTGCTCCATGCAACGCCGCAATCAAAAGGTTCTTGAAGAAGCGCCCGCCCCCTTCATCAGCGCCGAACAGCGTAAGAATATAGGCTCACGCTGTGCCAAAGCCTGTGAGGAAATCGGATACCGCGGTGCCGGTACGTTCGAATTTCTGTATGAAAACGGGGAATTCTATTTCATCGAAATGAATACCCGCGTACAGGTAGAACACCCCATCACGGAAATGATCACCGGGGTCGACATCGTTCGTGAAATGATCTCCGTATGCGCAGGCAACCCCCTGTCCATCAAACAAAGCGATGTCAAATTACGCGGTCACGCTTTTGAATGTCGTATCAATGCCGAAGATCCCAAAACCTTCATTCCGTCTCCTGGTACCATCAGCATGCTGCATGTTCCGGGCGGTCCCGGCGTACGTTGGGACAGCCACGTATACCAAGGTTATAAAGTTCCTCCTTATTACGATTCGCTCGTAGGCAAACTCATTATCCACGACGATACCCGAGAGTTGGCGCGATTACGTGCGCTTGAGGCTCTTGATGAATTGGTTTTGGACGGAATAAAGACCAATATTCCGCTGCATAAGGCATTGCTTACCGATCCTGCGGAAATCAAGGGCGGAGTCAGCATCCACTACCTTGAACATAAACTTGAAAGCGAAGTTGCCAAAGAAGAAAAAGCTTAGTTATAAGTTAATCTTCAGGCAAAAAGACGGCGGATAAACCTGCCGTCTTTTTTCTGCAATTTCAGCGGCAATTTACTCGCTTTTTGGGAATACGCTTTCTCATCTACAAACCAGCTTTCAAAGCTTCTGCTTTTACTTTGTTTAAAGTTTTGGAAAGATACCATTTGGGGATCGGATCTTTAAAACCGTTAAAATCATCGGCAATGCGTTGCGATTCTGCCTGCATCAGGGTAAAAGCTCTTTTGCTGATCGCCGCCGTCTTGCCGCAACGCCACAAAGAATAAAGAGCACTTTGCAAGGCAAAACTGATCCAAAAAGCCGCAGGTATTTCTCCTACGAAATAACCGTCCAAAACTCCTGCACAATAACAGGGGAAACTGCCGGCATTCATAGTTTCCAAAAGCGCAAAATCCTCACATATATCCCCTGGTCCGCAAACACATGACGGCAATAAAACCGCGGAAAAATCCTGACGCACACAGATGCGATCCGCTCTTAACTGCCCGTAGCGCATGGTAGGTCGGAAACATCCGTAACTGCCGAATCGCCGTGAAATTGCATCTATTGCATCTTGCTCATGTACAAAACGCGGCATTGATGAAATGTATGAAGCCAAACGCTCCAAAAATTTTTCCTGACGCAGATCGGCTCGTTTTAACTGATGTGCATTTAACGTTTGATCATGAAAAGCCTTCAAAACTCTTCCCACCCTTTTTCCCTGAGCATACTGCATGGGAGGCGGGACCATTTTTAAGAAACGTTGTAACAAACCGCCGCAACTACCTTCAAAAACGGCATTTACCTGTCTTGGTTCTTCCCCGTAAGATAAAGGAGTCAAAGCATTTTCAGGATCAGCTTGCTTAAGCCGCTGACCGCACACATAAGCGCGTTTTATTCTGTCCTTAAGTGCAGTCGTTCCCTGAATGCAAAGAAAATCATTGCTTCCCGTGTGCATTACCAGAAATTCAAGCCCGGACGGCAGCGTTAAGAACTTTTGAAAGTTAAACAGCATGGCATCACGCGCGCGGATGAGCACGATCGTAAATCTCATGCAGTCTTTTGGTGGCTACGTGAGTATAGATTTGAGTGGTAGTAAGATTTGAATGTCCGAGCAACATCTGTACGGTACGCAGATCCGCATCATGGTTTAAAAGATGGGTGGCAAATGCGTGTCTGAAAGTATGAGGAGTGACATTGCTGATTATCCCCAATGCTTTGGCATACACTTTGACCCTGTACCAAAAAGCAATGCGCGTCATGGGTTTTAAACCCTGCGCGGTCTTTGCCGATAAAAAAACAAAAGGACAATTGCTTTGGGGATCGCGGTTTTTTCGCAGGGTATTGACGTAAGTATCTATCCAAAAGCATGCATTCTCATCCAACGGCACCATGCGTTCCTTCCCGCCTTTGCCTGAAATGATCATAAAACCGTCCGTAAGATTCAGGCTGTCAAAACGCAAATTGACCAGCTCGCTTACGCGCAACCCCGCTCCGTATACGGTTTCAAACATGGCTTTATCCCGCAATCCGGTATGAGTAGTAGGATCGGGAGCATTTAAAAAAGCTTCCACGCACGCCTCGCTCATCACCGTAGGGAGATCGCGGACGATCTTAGGATTGATGATACGTACGGTAGGATCATCGTCTCGCAACTTTTCCATCCTGAGAAAAGCACAAAAAGCCCTCAGCGAGCATAAAAATCTGGCAGCAGATCCTGAAGTATTGTCCCCTCCTTCCACAAGATAATTTTCCACATCCTCCTGTGAAAAATTTTCGGCAGTGTGCGAAGAATTTTTCAGGACATAAATACAAAAAAGTCTGGCATCCGAAGCATAAGCTGCAACCGTTGCAGGGGCCAAGCCTTTTTCCAAAAGCAGAAAATCTTTAAACTTCACCTGCAACAAGTCAGTATTCATATCATTACACCAAAATCAGTCGCCATATTTTTTCAGCATTTAAGCAAAAGAGGCAATCATCTCCCCTTCATCGCATCGTCAAAGGATTTTTCATCTCCGCGCGCCAGTCTTGAAACTCTCGCATAATATCCGTCGTCTTTTTTGAGAAGGCAAAAACGGTATACACCGTCACGGTTTACCCTCAGCAACACATCTTCAAAACGGGAGTTCGGATTCAGTTTGAGGTCACGGGAACCTTCCTCAAGACTTCCCGGGGGAAACGCATATCCGAAATTACTGCCTGAAGACCACTTGGCGTCGGCAAATTTAAAATGGTAGGGTGACCAGTCAGCATGCAAGGCAGCTTCAGTACACCATCCCTGCTCTGAAGATCTTAAGCGATAGGTTTCGGATACCGAATAATCGTTCATATCCCCTCTTAAATAAAGCGCCTGATCGCTTTTTTGAGTTTGTTCGTCAGCCGACGAATCGTTGCTACATCCGCATAATACGGAAGACGCCAGCAAAGACAAAGAAAAAAATTTAAACCATGTAACAAACTTCATAATGACATACTCATCTGCCAGACGATCTTTCTAAAATTTATTTTAGAGTGAAAGCGTCTTGTAAAAATACGACAGATCTCAGGTTACATATCCGGACTACTGTGACAACTTCCTTATACGCGACCTCAGATCCTGATAAAATCATATATAGCCTGATATTACTTTCATATTATAGCGTATATATTGATACAGATAACTTTATTTACACTTTTTAATATAACCTGAAAAAGGTTTTAATATAACTCTTAAATTATTCACGTTCTTTTTTTACTTTATTTTAAATATCTAATTTAATCATAAGTAAAATATTTCATCATTGTGAACTTCCGCCACTTAGCCCGTGAACTTTTCGGGTATACTCGTTTTGTCATCAGTTATAACCTTTAACTGATGATAAAATCACTTAAATCAATTAACAAACTATTCTTTAAAACGCCCTTATTAAAGGATCAATATTAAATGTTATCTAATGTCAGCACACAAAACACCGAATAAAACTTTTCAAAAAATATTTTACTTACTATCCATGCAATTGTTTAATAAACATGCTTAAAGTTTTATAAAAAAACATCTTACATCTTATTATTAATAACAAAACTGAATTTCTAATTTTGGATTTATAAAAATTATGACAAATGAAGATTATTTTAAACAGGTAGATAATATTATAAGATTTGCCTTCAGTTATTTCGGTCAGGACATCACCAAAAGAATTTTTAATAAAAAATGCGGATTTAAAGATCAAAATTCCTTTCATAATGCGATACTGGCAAATCCTAATTCATTCAACAAAAAAAATGAACTCAACCGATTTATTACCGTATTTTTTTCAGAATTACTGGGGAAAGAATTTTATAAAAAACATGTAAAAAACTATAAAAATGTAGGTTTTCAAGATCCTGAAAGCGCAAATCAATTCATAGAAAAAAAATTTCCGGAACACAGCGTTCAATATCTTTTTTGCATTAATGCATTGAAAACAGCTTTGGACGCCGCTTCTATCGGCATAATTTTTCAAGAATACTACCGCCAATATCTGAGAATACTTGATTATGTACTGAAAGTTCTCTCAGGTCGCTGTGATTTTAAAAAACTTCAGCGTGACGAAGCTTTAAAAATTATCGATATAAACGACAAACCCTCTGATGAAGAAAGCGATCGGTTAAAAGAAGATCTGGATAAATCAAATCAACTCATAAATACCCTGTTTCACGGCTTTAACGTCAATTGGTACAAGATCGGCATGGTGATCCGCGCCGAAACCTCCTTTGACGAGGCCATAAATAAAATAAAACCTCAGGCTGTCGACGAGAATAAAGCAAAAACGCCGGACGATACGACTGCGGAGAGTTTGGAAAAATCCCTGGTTCAGGATAACCGTACAGGCGATCTTACGTTGCAGACGTTAACAGACCAAATCCACCATGCTTCAGACGCTGCCGATGCCACGCAATCACCGACACAACCTGCGGAGCCTGAAATCGATTTTAAACAAAAGCTTGAGATCCGCGACGTAAGGATCCCTCTTAGCATGGCCAAATGCGATTCAAAGCGGGTACAGCTTAAATGTTATTCAGGATATGTAACGGTATATAAAAGTACCAGTTCGACTTTTCGCAACTTTTATCCCATGCTTGAATGGGACGGTGAAAAGCCCCGTTCTTTAGGCAATTATCAAAAGCGAAAAATCTTTTTCCCGGATTGTGCCAACATCTGTTTTGCAGATGCCGTGGTCAGCTCCAATTCCCAAATTTTAAAACAAGGTTGTCTGCTCAACGTTTACTATTCCAATATAAGCGACAACATGATTGCCGGCTCCAAAACCCAAACGGCCATTACCAAAGAAGATCTTAACGACAGCATCGATACTCCTCTTATAAAAGCGGATGCGGATACCACCTCTCATCGCCTGCTTTATGTATTCACGCTCGACAAAAATAAAAACGAACGTATCGACACCCTTAAATTTACTTATCTTAAGTTAAACGAGCACGATACTCTGCCGGCATTATTGTCCGGGATCTCGGGTACCGATATTGTAATTTTCGATTCCGGAACTTTCTTCGGACCTTATCGTTTGAAAACCAACGGCCAAGGAGCAATGTATGTGGATTTGAGAACCGAGCAATACGGAAAAGCAGGTCTTTTGCGCTGCATCAACATACGCAAAGGCTGCCGGGACAAAGCAAAACTCAACTTTGAGATCTACTCAGACGAAGATCGCAGTTCTGAAAACTTTGAGATCCTGCTTTTAACCAAGGAATACTGCGAATTGAGTTTGATTGACAGCTATCAGGGATCCGATCTTATAAAAATGCTGTCAAACCGTACTTTCAAGCATACTGATCCGCTTTGCTTCAAAACCACCGACCAGGAAGAACTGCTCGGCTCTGAGCTAACCACCGCATACGATGAAATAAACAGCATACGTGCCAAAAAAATCATCAACATCTTTATTGATCAGCTGAACAAAGAACGTCTTGACGAACAGACTGCCTTTTATATTGCCAAACTGATCCCGAAACTTGCTCAAAACCATCCTTCTCAATTCAAAGCAGTTTACGATGCCCTGCTAAATGATCAGGATGCCTTGGAACGCATGTCGTCGCACCGCGAACTGGTACAAAAGATCAGAATTTTAAATCGTGAAATCGAAAACAAAAAAAATAATGAAGAGGCTCTTAATCGGAAATTAAACGACATAAAAACCAAGCTTTCTGAAAAAGAAGCAGAGTTATTCTCATTGGATGCTGAATTTGAAAAGAAAAAGAATCAACTTACGCTTCAATGCGAGCACGAATTAAAAGATCTCAGAGAGCGTATCAAACACGCAAATGCCAGATTGCAAAAGATCGCTGAAGATAAAAAAAGACAAGTTGAAGATTTCAAAGATTTTGACCGCAGTCTTGAAAATACGGTAAGAAAAGTATCCGATCTTGCTTTTGATAATGTAATTACTTCCAAAATCATGGAAGCGGCGTCAAATCTCAACCAAAAACAAAAAGACGCCGTCTCAGAACAAAAAATCCGGGTACTGAATGCCTTGCATCTTGAAGAATTTAAAAATTCTCAAAATTTGGCAGAAGAGCTCGTCAAAAGGCTTAGGCTCTTCCGCAATTACGATTACAACGACTGCATCGATATCCTGATAACTTTAAGTCAGAACTTCATCACCATCTTTTCAGGAACCCCCGGTATAGGAAAAACCAGTCTTTGTGAGATCTTGGCTAAAACACTGGGGCTTTGTGATCTGGAACGTCAAATCAAAGAAAATCCCTGGTCAAAACATGAATATGCCAATCGCTATATTCCCGTTTCGGTGGAAAAAGGCTGGACATCAAAGCGTGATCTTATCGGGTACTACAACCCTCTGACCAAAAAATTTGAAAGTCCTGATCCTCACCGTTACGAATGTTTTAAAGATCTGGATGCAGAATTCCGCGCAGACTTTAAAAGACTGCCTTACCTTATTTTGCTTGATGAAGCCAACTTAAGTCCCATGGAATACTATTTTGCCGACTTCATGAACATTTGTGACGAAAGATCTTCAGGGGGATTCATCTCCTTAGGCGACGGAGAGAATCTCAGGATCCCCGACACTTTGAGATTTGTAGCCACCATCAATAATGATCAAACTACGGAAATGCTGTCGCCGCGTATGATAGACCGTGCTCCCGTCATAGTGCTTCCGGAAATTGACGATTGGCTGGAATCAGACGATCATTCGGCAGAAGCTGCTGAATACAAGCCTATCTCATGGACAGATTTTCAGGATGTATTTGCAGGTACTGCATCTTCTCAAGATCTGGAACTTAAAAACAAGCTGCGCTCTTTCTTTGATGAAATTGCCAAAGCAGGCTTCAGGATCTCTCCTCGAGTCAAAAAAGCGGTGCTGAAATTTGTACGAAGTGCTCAAAAACTAATGCATCCTGACAGCAACCAAAATGCCTTTGAGGTAAGTCTTGATTATGCGGTCAGTCAAAGAATTTTGCCCCATATTTCAGGCTCCGGTGACGAATATCAGGCAATGCTCAACAACCTGCTTGAACTTTTTAATGCTTCAAAACTTTTAAAAAGTTCTGATCTTTTAAACAAGATCATCGCTGAGGGTGATCACAATATGAACTACTACCGCTTCTTCTAAACTTTCATGATTAGCTTAAAGCTGACGCTGCTGGATATAAGCCACATTTCAGATGAAATGCGGCCGTATCAAGACATGTCCTTGAATTTAGGATCAGAAATTTTGACCCCGAAAGATCCGTACTTCGTATTTTCGGACCAAAAATACGAAGTGTGGCTGCTTTCGGATGCAGAAGATCCTTTAAACAAAATCGAACTGTCGGTAAATGCGGAAAAAGTGACCATCGAGGATACGCTTTTGACAGGCGACACCTCAAACCAAAAATATTGTTTGCTTTCATCAAAGAATGCTCAGTCCATTTTTTCACAATGCATGGGAAACGCCGTCTTATCGTTAACGATGCCTGACGGATCCGTACTGAACTCTCCTATGCTGACGGTACTTGAGCGCGATCAAAAAGAAAACGACAATATTTCCGCCATGCGTTATTTTGTTTTAAAAAATCAGGAATATCTGGTAAAAAACCGACTGTCCGAACTTTTTAATCGCCCCTTAACCGACAATTCACCCGAAAATGCATTGCAGTTGCAAACGGCAAAACAAGTCATTGCCTGTTACCAAGATGCTCTTTATTTTTTCCGGTCAAATTCAAAACGCTCTTATGAATTTGCAGAAAAGCTTGAAGCTCTTGAACGCGTCAAAACCGTTACTGCAGATACTTTAAGGTATATAGTCACCCATCCTGACGAACTGATTGCGACCAAAGTTGCATCCGCAGTGGTTGCAAACGGGCAAAACTACATGCCCAGAAGAACTTTGAGCCGAAGTTTGGTCACAACCAACCGATATATTGAAAACCAGGTGATCCTGAATTTTTTGTTCACCGTATATAAAAATCTTTATGACGCCTACAGGATCATATTTTTGCCAAATCCTAAGAACCAAAGCCGTGACATTCCGTCATTGCCAGGATTCGGTCAGTCCGTTTATACCGGATTTGCACAAGCTCACGGTGAGTCTTCATGGGAGCGGGAATTGTCAGAATGCCTTGCTACATTGCAAAAACTGTACTGTGAATATCAGACGGTGTTTACAGGTTTAACCCCGCAGATCTTAACTAAACCGCCTCAGCTTACCGACAAAGTACTCAGTACTCCCGTATACCGTCGTATTTATGCTCTGGCACTTAACTGGTTTAAACACGCAAATAACGATGAACAGCAACGATTTTGCTTTAACACCACCGCAAGAAATCTGTGGTACGAATATTACTGCCTGCTGAAAATCTGCGAAGTACTGTACTTTTGCGGTTGCAAACTCATCAACAGTTCCAAAGTAAACTGGAGTTATCAATCAAGATATTACACGGCACCGTCATTTGACAATCTTTTTGAATTTTCCTTAAACGGTACTTCAGTACAACTTTACTATCAGCCGGTTATCAAAAACTATCAGCAAAAAGACAAAGGGATCAAGCTGATCCGCTCCTCTTCCTGGATAATGAATGAAGATCGCAGCACGGTAGAACAGCAGGTACTGAGCGCCAATGCGGTATACACTCCCGATTTTCTCATCAAGATATGCTCGCCTGATCGCCGCGAAGGTTACTGTTTTTTAGACTCAAAATATTCATCGTTGCAAACCGTGCTCAAACACCGTTTTTTAAAAACCGTTTTTAAATACGACGTTCAAATAAGCTATGCAGATCCTGCCGACGAAAATTTGGGAGTTTTGTTACTGTGCGGAAAAACGCAGGAAGACTCGTCAACACTGCACGATTACGATGAAGAAAATACGGCACTGCATCATGCAGACGCATTTACACTTAATGAAAATTCAGGTTTTGCGTATCTTAAACAACAGCTTGAATTACGTTTAAAACGCTTTCTTAACGAACCATGATCATGAACCGAACTAACGACAAAAAAACTCTGTGCGTCGTCCTTACAGGCGGAATAGCCTGCGGGAAGACCGTGATCTCCAATCAATTCAAAGCTTTGGGAGTTCCGGTTTTCGATACCGATCTCATCTCAAGAGAATTGTGCAACATAGGACAACCTCTGTTAAAAGAACTTGCTCTTGCATTCGGTAACGACGTTTTAAAAGACGACGGATCTTTGAATCGTCGGGCTTTGCGTCTTAAAGTATTCGGTAATGACGAGGCTTTGACAAAACTCAATGCCATAACTCATCCTGCCATTATGAAAGAATTGAAAGCCAGGATTGCCCAAAGTACTGCTGCCTATGTTATTGCGGTGATCCCGCTTTTTTTTGAAGGCACAAATCAGAACATAGCTGACAGGATCCTGGTGGCGGATGCTAATGAACAAACCCAACTAAAAAGACTGATTGAGCGTGATCACGTTAGCGAACAAACGGCACAGGCCATGATCGCCTCACAAGTCTCAAGAAAAATAAGACGAAAATATGCCGACGATTTGATTGAAACGGATCGTCTGAGCTTAAGTGAAATCAAAGAGACCGTGATAAAATTACATAAAATCTATCAGGCAGGAAAAATTAAAGCTCACGATGAGATCAACTCCTGATCTGAAAGATTGCCTCCCAAAACTTGCACGCAACCAAGATATATCGCTCAAAATTTAAGGAGTGCTCTAGTTTGCGACCGTAAATTTGATTTTGAGGGAGGCTTTGCAGGCAAAACTGCCTTGATGTTATTTTCAGAAAATATGATTTTTTTCTGTAATAACCCGCAATTGAACTTTAGACTTAATTTTCGCAAGTACAATTGCTTTACTAAAACGCCCCGCAATGACGGGTTTTTAATTGCTTTTATAAAAATCCGGCAAAAGTGTGCCGGCACTGCCATATGCTTTATTACGATTTTCCCTTAAGTCCAAAGGCGAGAACCTATCTCAAATTCGAAAAAATTTTCAGCGGAGTTGCCGACAACCGCGGCATAAGCAATGTGCAGGAAACATATGCCTTGTTACGTTGCATTGTCGACTATATAGATCTTGTCGACGGTACCGGCTCTATAAAGATAGATATATTAAAAGATCTGGAACGTTGCGACGCAAGCCTCAGAGAATGGCAAAATCTTGAGGAAGCCGACGGTGAATTGATTAAAGAGTTGCGCTCTGAAATCAATGCCTCCCGCACTGCTCTGGATAATTTCACCAGACAACGCGTGGTATTGCAAAGCGATCCTATTTTGGAGACCGTAAAACCGCGCTTTCGTACCCCGTCTGGCATAAACTGTTTTGATACCCCGCTTTTTGAATTCTGGTTACATCTTCCCATAGAAGAACGCCGCGCCACTGTGGATAATTGGATCCACGAACTGGATTGTCTGCGCATCCCAATTTCCACCGTGCTCTATCTGTGGAGACTTTGCGCAACGTCACAAGAGCGCATAGCTCATCTTGGATTCATGCAGGAAAATGCCGATTCATGCGATCTTATCAACGTAAGTTACGATGAAAGCAAAATCCGCGGATATCCGGTAGTTTCAGGATTTCAATCCAGGATAAACGTGCGTTTTCTTCCGTATGACAAAGGCGCTCCTGTGGGAGATATCCCTTTTTCTATTGCCTATATACGCGGTGATCTTAAATGAGTCTTAAAGATCTGTTACCTGAAGGTACCTTCGAGGAACTGGAAGAAAGCGTGCATGATCACGTACGCGGTCCGGAAAAATCTGTTGGCGGTATTCAAGTACGTTGTCCCCACTGCGGCATGATGCACGTTTACAGTACTTCGGATCCTTTCAGACCTTTTTGTTCCGAACGTTGTAAACTTCTCGATTTGGGTGCCTGGGCCTCCGAGGAAATGAAAATCGAAGGACCTTCGCTACTGGAAGACGACGATGCTGAATATGCCTCAGATGCCGTTTTTTCTGCAAAGGAAATCAGATCACAGCACTGAATTTTTTTAAAGAGTCTTTTTGTGAAAAAAACAGATTTACGTTTCTCTTTTGCCCTGACCGCTTTAGCCTGTGCCGTGATCATGTCCACTGCGGCTAAAGCCGAAACACCGACATATTCAATCACCACGGGGCGCGTTTTGGGCAATGCTTTGGATCGCACCAAAAACGTCACGCTGTTTGCTTCAAGACAACATGAAGTGATGCAATCTCCGGCATCTTTGCTTTACCTAAATAACCTCAAAAAAGCAGACAGCTCCACTTTTGCCGCAAGATTGGTTACCCTCATGAAGAGCCGTCCGTTCAGAACGGCCCCCAACATGCCGGTTCCTGCCAGCGATTTAAGTTGTTACACGGACGTGCCTTCTTACACTACGCCTGAACAGTTTGACGTAAATACCACCCCGGTAACGGTTGAGGCTGATAAAGTTTCAGGTGATCTTAACAAGCAAAGCAACGATCTTACCTATTCAGGACGCGTAAACATAGTCCAAAAGGACAGACGCATCGACACGGATATTGCGCATTACGCTCAAAAAGATCAGACATTCACTACCCACGGTAATACCGTAATAAGAAACGGTGAATATACCGTTCATACTCAGGAAGATGCGATTTATCACTTAAAGGATAAATCCGTTCAACTTAGTAATACCAAGTTCCAATTCAACGGATCGGTTTTGCGAGGCAGTGCCGAAAAACACGACATCGACAATGCCAAAAATTCACAAACATTTAAATCGGGAACGTTAACCACCTGCCCTGCAGATGACAGTTCTTGGCATTTAAGTGCCTCAACCGTGGATATCGATCGCAATGAAGCGTTCGGGGAGGCTTGGAATGCCGCTTTGTGGGCAGGTCCCGTTCCGGTGTTTTACCTGCCGTACGTAAATTTTCCCATCACCAATGAAAGACGTACCGGTTTGCTTTATCCGTCGTTCAGCATGGGTTCTGAACACATAAAATTTACCCAGCCGATATACTTCAATCTGGCTCCTAACTATGACTGGACTTTCACTCCTTCATGGTTCGGGGAACACCGTTGGCAGTTTTTCAACGAATTGCGGTTCATGCCCTGGCAAAATATCTCCGGATCATTGATCTTCAATTACCTGCCCAACGATACCGACTGGACCCCGAGAAAAGATCCCGACGGCAGTCACAAACGCTGGTACATGCACCTGCGCACCGGCGCATCTTTTTTAAACGGAGATCTTTATACGGGGATCAACTTCCAGCGCGTACGACCTAACGACTACAGTTATTTAACCGATCTGGCACAGCCGGATGCTGCCACTACCGACGATCATCTTTTGCAACAGCTGCACATGAATTATATTCGTCCTCATTACACGCTGGCAGCAGAACTGCGTCGTTATCAATCGCTGATCCCCGAAACTGCAGGATCAGTATCCAGCCGACCTTTTTCCATGTTACCCAAACTCTCAGGGACCTTAAGCGGTACTTACGATCGCCTGTCAGGTGATCTTTACGGTGAGGTTACCCGTTTTGAAATGGAAAGTTTTGATAACTACTATGCAGAACGCACCGTACGCACCCATTTGGAACCGCACGTGAGCTATCACGTATTTGATGTGCGCGGCACCACTTTGGATATAGGAGCCAGAGGTTTTGCCACGCACTACGATCAAGGGCAGCTCGACAAATACAAAAGATACGATGCCTTGGGATTTGACAGTCTTGAGCGTAGCAAAAACCGTTTTCTTTATGAATTGGAAGCACGCGGCCGCACCACTTTTGAAAGAAAAGCTCTCGACATGCGGCATACCCAAACCATCGAACCTGAGATCAAATATCAATACATTCCCTATGTCGACCAAAGCGGGATCGCTCTTTACGACACCAAGGATCATTTGGACGACTATTACTCTTTATTCTCATTCAGACGTTTTGCCGGCATAGATCGTATCGCCGATGTCAATGCCTTAACCGCCGGTGTGACCTCAAGGATCCTGGATCCGCACGATCGTGAAATCCTGAGAATGGGACTGGCCCAAACTTACAATTTTGAACCCACCCGCGTAACTTTGCTGAAAACTGATGAACGCCCCACTTATCCGCGCTCACTGCTTGCTGCAAATCTTGACGCCTCCGTGTTCAACAACATCACCCTGCACTCGGCTGCAGCATATGATACCGAGCACTCCGAATTTCAAAGCTACAGCGTGTCGGCAGCCTATCGCACCGCGACGGCAAGCATCACTGCCAATTACCGCTTCTATCGCAACGGTAACTATGATCTGGAAAGCTATAAAAAGACCGGAGCTTGGAAAAGTCGCGACTTAAGACAGGCAGGGATCGGCACTACCATCGCGCTTGGACGCAATTACCGCCTGACTGCCGCCATGTACCGCGATCTCGATCAAAACTTCAATATCGATCGTAAACTTGCCCTGCGTCGTGAAAACTGTTGTACGGCCGTTGCTTTGTTCTATGAAGATTACGCCAAAATGGATTGGAGTAAACGCGAGCATAAACGCGATCGCGTGATCGGTGTACAGATTGAACTTAAAAACTTCTATACAATCAAAGTTGACGGCGTTGATAATCCTATGTCGCCCGATACTCATTACATGCCGTTTGTCGATCCGACAAACCTCAACCGCTGACAAAAGGAGCGGAGAAATTTAAATGAAATTAAGACAGCTGATCTCAGGTCTGACCGTAACCTTAGCCGCAATGCAGGTTAATGCAGCTCCGGTGGTGCTTGACAGCACTGCTGCCGTAGTTAACAACGACATAATCCTAGAAAGTGAACTTAATGCCGCCCAGCAACGCATCATTGCCAATGCAGGGCGTCAGAAGATCGCCTTAGATCCGCTCGGCGCACGCAAAGCGGCAATGGAACATCTCATCACCAATACTCTGGTGCTGCAGATGGCCAAAGAGCGCGGCATTGAACTTACCGACATGCAGCTTGATCAGGCTCTGGCCGATACTGCGGCTAAAAACAATACTACTCCTGAACAGCTGTTAAACGGTATGGCTGCCGGAATGTCACCTGCTGCCCAGCGTGATGTTTTTCGCAATGAATACATGATCAACGAGTTTCGTCGATCAGGTGTGCGTTCACGCATCAGTATCTCCGATGCCGAGGTAAATTCTTTGGCTCAACAGCTGAAAAAACGCGGCAGTATCGAACCGCGCTATCATTTGGGGCAGATCCTGATCCCGCTTTCTGCAAATCCTACGGAAGCTCAGTACAATCAGGCTCAGGCCCAAGCGCAGGAAGTCAAAAAAGCCCTCAATTCCGGAGCTTCTTTCGCGTCAGTTGCCGCACGTTACTCAGCTGATGCCTCCGCATCCAAGGGAGGCGATCTCGGATATGTACCGGAAACCCGTGTTCCCATGGGATTTCTTCCTGCAGTGGTCAAAGCAAAACCGGGCACTCTCATCGGCCCCATGCGCTCGCCTATAGGTCTGCATTTTATGAAAGTCTTCGATGTGTCCAATGACGCCGTCGAACCCATTACCACCTATGATGCGGCTCATATACTGTTAAAAACTTCAATAATCCTGTCAGATGATGCCGCACGAGATCAACTTTTAAAAATTAAGCAAAATATTTTAAACGGAGAATACAGTTTTGCCGATGCCGCCCGCAAATACTCCGAAGACACGGGATCAGCTGGAAAAGGCGGAGACTTAGGTTATAACGTTCCGGGGATTTTTGATCCTGCTTTTGCCCGGGCCATGGTAAATTTGCAAAAAGGGCAGATTTCTGATCCTATACGCTCATCTTTTGGATGGCACATCATTTTGTTAAAGGATGTAAAGACGGATACGGGAAGTGATGCTGCTTATAAGAGCCGTGCTCGCGAAATCCTCTTTGAACGTGAATTTCAAGAACAATCGGGCCTGTGGGAACAGCAGTTACGGGATAACGCCTATATCCATATTACCGATCCCAAATTGCTTGAAGCAGGATTCAATATGGAGCATCAAAAAGAAAATCCCAGCTCCAAATAATGCTGTGATTTAAACAGTCTTTTCAAGCCCGCTTGCCGGCGGGCTTTCATTTTCAAAGGAGAACATGCAATGGCTTTGCCTCCTCGCCATATTCAGGCCCGCAAACGCTTCGGGCAAAACTTTTTAACCGACGACTACATAATATCTCAGATAGTGGATGCCATAGGACCTAAGGCAGGAGATCATTTAGTTGAAATAGGTCCTGGGCATGCTGCCCTGACCCGTCCGGTGCTGGAAAGAGCCGGATCTTTAACTGCCATCGAACTTGACCGGGATTTAGCCGAAATGCTGCGTCATGATCCTTTTTTAAAGGGACTAAATCTCATAGAAGGAGATGCTCTTAAAGTTGACTACGAAAAACTTCCGGGCGCAGGAGAATTGCGAGTTTTCGGTAACCTGCCCTACAACATCACCTCCCCGATCATCTTTCATTTGCTGGCTCAAAAAGGCATCAAAGACATGCACTTCATGTTGCAAAAAGAAGTTGTGGAGCGCCTGGCAGCATCTCCTGATTCAAAAGATTACGGACGGCTTACCGTAATGGCACAGTTTCACGCCAAAGTGATCCCCATGCTGATCGTGCCGAATACGGCTTTTTTCCCGCGTCCTAAGGTAACCTCCGCCGTAGTAAGGTTGGTTCCCAGAGCTCTTGACGACGAGCAACGGGCCCTTACCCCTTTCCTCAACACAGTGACCGTCACCGCCTTTTCAGCACGTCGCAAAACTTTGCGTAATGCCTTGAGCAAACTGTTTACTCCTGAGCAGATAGAGGCTTTGGACATAAAACTTACAGATCGTGCAGAAAACCTCAGCGTAAGTGCCTATGTCAAATTGGCAACCGTTCTCAAAGCCCGCAAGGAGACTGAATAATGCAATCGGCACTTTACGATCTTATCGAACCGTCGTCATCTTTCTTTGCAGGAAAAAAACTTATTATCTGCGGAACGCTTGTCGACGAGCAATTACTAAAACTTGCAGCCAACACCGCACGTACCCAGGTGATTGTAGACAATTATCTCTGTGCCTCACGCATGGCCGCGCTGATGGGACAAAAGATCTCAGCAGCCCCCGAACAGAGTTTTGACTATAAACACCTTAGCGTTTACTACAGCTCTTTAGACAGGGCATTGCCGTATATCGAGCCTGCGGATGTTCTGTTAACGATACTTGATAAGAGCAAAAGTCAGAATCAAAAAATCCTAAAATTACTCTCTCAAAAAATTGCTTTGGGAGGACTTATTTTTACCGCAGGTGCCAACGATTCCGGCGGAAAAAGTGCTTCAACGCTGTTAAAAGAGTTCGGAGATCCGCAAAAAAGTGCCGTACGCAGAAAATGTACCCTCTTTGGAGTTACATTGGAACGATATGCCGCAACCTATCAGAAGATGCAGGAAATATCTTTTAAATGCCGAGGATTTGAAATCAAACTCATGCAGGATGAAGCCGTCTTTTCAAAAGGCCGGGTTGACGAAGGTTCGGCAATGTTAATCGATGCATTGTCGAGGAAAAGACCTCCTGCAAAAACCGCACTTGATTTAGGTTGCGGTTGCGGCGTGGTTGGTCTTAGTTTAAAGCGCTTGGGACTTGAGAACGTGCTTTCAACCGATATCAGCGCCGCGGCTTTGGCATTAACCGCCCAAAATGCACAACTCAATGCACTGCCAATCGAGGTTAAAAGCGCGGATATGTTACAAGGACTGGGAAAATTCGACCTGATTGCCGTAAATCCTCCTTTCCATCAGGGGACCTCCATAGAGCGCGAAGCTGCCAAAAATATGATCAAAGAAGCGCCCAAACATTTAAATGAAGGGGGTAATCTCTTTTTGGTAGGCAATTCCTTCTTAGGTTATGAAGAGCAGCTAAAAGAGCAGTTTGCATCGGTAGTATGCCTTGAAAAAACCTCCAGATTCTGTGTCTATCAGGCCCGTTAACGGGCAAAGCCTCGCTATGCGAGGCTTTGAAGCTGTCTTTGCTTTTTTCTACTTAACTTCGTTAACCAATTCTTTTCCTTCAAAGAAAGCTTTGCAGTTTTCCAAAGTAGTGGTGGCTATATTTCCCATGGCTTCTTGGGTAAAGAAAGCCTGATGCGATGTGACCATCACATTTGAGTAACTAAGCAATCTGGCAAGATTGTCATCGGTGATCACACTGGATGACTTATCCTGATAGAAATAATTACGCTCCTCTTCATATACGTCAAGTCCTGCATATCCTACCTGACCTGAACGCAAGCCTTCGATAAGATCTTCGGTACTGATCAAAGGACCGCGACCTGTGTTGATGATCATGACTCCGCGCTTCATCTTGGAAATGGAGTCACGATTGATCAAATGGCGATTTTGCGGAGTCAAAGGACAATTTAGCGAAATGATATCCGATTCGGCAAAAAGCTCGTCAAGTTCCACGTAGCGAATGCCTGCCTGCTTTGCATATGCTTCATCCGGAAAAATATCATAGGCCAACACATTCATACCAAACCCTTTGAGGATCCCGATAAGACATCTGGCAATACGGCCGGTTCCTACCACTCCGGCAGTTTTCCCGTACATATCAAAGCCCATCAGACCGTTTAAGGAGAAATTACCGTCACGCGTGCGCACATATGCACGATTGGTACGACGATTTAAAGTCATGATCAAAGCAACCACGTGTTCGGCTATGGCATGCGGTGAATATGCAGGAACGCGTACTACCCTTATCCCGTTGTCCCTGGCCGCAGCCAAATCCACGTTATTAAATCCTGCACAGCGCAAGGCGATGAGTTTAACCCCCTGCTTGGCAAGAATTTCAATCACCTTTCTATCTGCCGTATCATTGACAAAAATACATACAGCCTTAGCTCCCATGGTCATTTCTGCATTTTTTGCATCGAGAAAGCTGCGGTGATTTACCAACTCAAAGCCGTAATTTTGATTGATCTGCGCAAAAGTATTGCGATCGTATGAATGGGTACCAAAGAAGGTGATCTTTTCCATTTTTTCTCCGCTTGCGCCTTGAGGCGTCTTCTTGAAAGCTATGCAATGAAAATACAAAGACAAAGCTTGCATGGCAGTGTCTTTAGGAAAGGATCGTGATCAATATCTCAATTTACTTAAAGCACATTCTTGATCGATAGCAAAATTATTGCTTATCTATCAAGAGATTAAATATGATTTGCGCTTAATCTTGTAGATCTGAAGTTTCTTTTGAAAATAATTTCGTCTTTGAAAAAAACCCGCGACAAGCGCGGGTTTTCTCATTGGTTGATTAGTAACCTAAAGATACTTCAGTGCACGAGACCTGCCCAGGTAGGCAATGCCATGGACAAAGCAGGGATCAGGGTCACCAAGATCAAAGTTATGATCAAAGCGCCGAAGAACGGCAACATCTTTAAGAAGACTTCGTCGATGGACTTGCGTGCAATTCTGCATCCAGTAAAGAGGATCGGTCCTACAGGAGGAGTAATAGCACCCAGGGAAAGGTTGAACACCATCATCACGCCGAAGTGGATAGGAGAAATGCCGAGTTTAATGGCTACCGGCAGGAAAATAGGAGTGAAGATCAAAACTGCAGGAGCAGGATCCATCACACAACCTACAACCAACATGATCACCATCATGCCAAGCAGGATCACCGATGAAGAATCAGAGAAGTTCAGCAGGGCCTGAGCGATCATGTTGGGCAGCTTGGCATAAGCAAGTACCCAGCCGAGAATTGCGGAAACGCCGATCAGGAACACGATAAGACCGGTAGTTTTTGCCGTATCGAGCAGCATGCCAGGGATCTTTTTCAAAGGCAAAGTTCTCGAACATGCAGAAACGATCGCTGCATACACCACTGCCACGCAAGATGCTTCGGTAGGGGTGAAGAAACCTGAAATAATACCGCCGATGATGAGTACGATGAGGAAAATGGCGGGAATGGCTTCCAAAATGATTTTGGCACGCAGTCCCCAACCGGGTACAATCGAGGTCTTATATCCCATTCTCCATGAGTAAAATGCAGCTACGCCGATCACGGCCAGGCCCCACATGATACCGGGAATATACCCGGCAACGAACAGGGCTGCCACGGAAACGCCGCCTGATGCCAACGAATAAATAATGAAAATATTCGAAGGAGGGATGATCATTCCGGCAGGAGCTGACGCGATATTTACCACCGCAGACAATTTGGTATCGTAACCTTCCTTGGCTTCGCCCGGTAATACCACAGAGCCGATAGCGGCAGCCGCAGCCACACCTGAACCAGAAATGGCACCAAAGAGCATGTTGGCAACAATGTTAGTGTGCATCAATGCACCGGGAATAAAACCGATGCA
This sequence comes from uncultured Succinatimonas sp., assembly GCA_937896115.1. Classification (GTDB taxonomy): domain Bacteria; phylum Pseudomonadota; class Gammaproteobacteria; order Enterobacterales; family Succinivibrionaceae; genus Succinivibrio. The sequence goes on along the minus strand of CALBLB010000118.1, from coordinate 4,123 downwards.
AACTTTGGCCAAGTTGATAAGTTTGGCAGCAATGCCGCCGGTATTCATGATGTTACCGGCAAGCACGAAGAACGGAATGGCCAACAACGCAAAGCTGTTCATACCGGCAAAAATACGGTTGGCGGCGTTCAACGGGGCGGTAGGTCCCATGATTGAAAATATGGAAAGAGTCGATCCCAAGCAGATTGAGGTACCGATAGGCACACCCAAAACCAGCAAGATCGGGGTCATAATCAAAAGATAGACGATTACGGAAGTGGTCAGCATTTAATATTACTCCTTGTCCTGCTTGCCGTGAGCGAGCTTCTGAATCGAACTCAAAACATTGTAAACGGCATAAAAAAGCACGAAACATCCGCTGATAGGGATCACGGAATAAATGACGCCGACACGCAACCAAGTCATTGCTGAGTTAACCTGACCCATGGCATTCATGGTTACGATATAACCGCCGTAGGTTAAAACCCACATGGCCATACCAAATGTGCAGATCTCGCTCAAAATAGACAGGATCTGACCGCCTACGAAACCGCATTTTTCAGGAATATATGAAATGTTCATATGTCCCTTTTCACCGTAAAGCAAAGCAGAAGCAAAAAGGCCCATCCATACGAAGAAAATACGTGCAGCTTCCTCTGAAATGGCGGAAGGATCACCCAAAATGAAACGAGAGGCAACCTGATAAGAAACCAGAATTACCATGGCTGCACAGCAGATTATGCAAAGATAGATCAGGATCTTATCCAAGATCTTCTTTATTGCAGTCAATGCTTCCATAATTAAATTTTTTCTCCAAAAGCGTTGAATTCAAAAAAACGAAAAATGGAGCTTTAGGATGTAAAGCCCCATTATCTAGTTTATTTAAGCGCTTTGAGCGTATCGCTCATCAGTCGCGGGTAGCCTGAACGGCATCGTAAAGAGCCTTGGCTGAAGGAGTGGAAACCTTCTCTTTGATGAGAGGCTCAACAGCCTTCTTGAAAGCATCCTGATCGGCCTTGATGACCTTGGTGCCTTCTTTCTGAGCAGCTTCGATTGACTTGGAAACCTGAGCCTGGAAACGATCAAACTCATCATCGACCAAACCGTCAAGGTTCTTCTCGAAGAAATCCTTAACTTCAGCAGGCAGGCTGTTGTAGAACTGGGTATTGGTTACGATGTAATCCGGCATCATGAGGTGACCGGTGAGGTTGTAGATAGGGCCAACCTCGTGCTGCTTCAAAGCATAGTAAGTAACTTCGTTGTTCTCAGCGCCGTCAAGAACACCGGTCTGGATGGCAGTATAAACTTCGCCCTGACCCATAGGAGTACCAGTACCGCCCATGTAGTTCAACATCTTAACCATGGTGTCTGACTGCATCACACGGATCTTCAGGCCTTTGAGATCAGCAGGAGTTCTTACTTCCTTGTTCTTGGTATAAACGTTACGAGTACCGGAGTACTGAGCGCACAAAACGGTGATGCCCTGAGGCTCGATGGACTTGAACAGATCACCGACGATCTTCTTGTCCTTTACCACGCGCTGAAGGTGTTTGTAATCCTTGAAGACGTAAGGGAGGTTGAACACGGCAAAATCCGGGCTCCAGTTCTCAAGCAAAGAACCTGCAACCAAGGAGAATTCCAAAGAGCCGTTCTGAACCATTTCGATGGTTTCTTTCTGAGAACCCAAAAGCTCGTTGGGGAACACTTCGATTGCGTATTTGCCGTTAGTAGCAGCCTCAAGCTTCTTGGAGAATTCCTGAACGGCAACCATCTCAGGGTGACCTTCAGGCTGGTTGAAAGCAAGTTTCCAAACGGTCTCGGCTGCATTTGCGGAAGCAACGAAGCCGGAAACAGCCAAAGCCAGAGTGCTGACTGCAACAACGCCTAATTTCTTCATGATAAATCAAACTCCTTTAGAATATTTTTATCAAGTGCAGACGCATTATACGTAGAGCTAAACTGTTTTAGCTATAGGAAATGTTGATTTTCTCTACCTCATTCACATTTTTTTAAAATTATTTCTACAAACGTTTACGTTTAAGCTACAACCTGAAATACAGCCATAAATAAGTTTGTATGCAAAAACGTTCTCGGTAACAACGGCACGGTAATGGGCATGTTACCGTGATTCATTTTTAACGATTTTCCGCTGTCATATAACAGCAATGTTGCGTTTTCATAATTTTCCATCAAATTTTGTGACGGATCTCGTTACTGAGTAGTACATCGACAGAAGATGCCGCTGCGATGTGTAAAATGAAAACATTAGTTTGAAAACCAGTACCGCAGTGACGGTACCCAAAACTGCCAACGAGGTTTGCTTAATATGAACATCCTGTTTCTTGCATCGGAAGCTGCCGGTTTAATTAAGTCAGGGGGCCTGGCCGACGTCGCCAAAGCACTGCCTTTACAGTTAAAAGCCAACGGACATGACGTGAGATTGGTGATCCCTTGCTACAGCCTTATAAAAGGTGCCAACAATTTCAGAGTTATTTATGAAGGCATGTTGAATCAGGACGATCCCGACGAAAACATTAAGATCCCTTATAAAGTAAGGCAAACTTTTCTTGGAAACGTGGAAGTATGGTTGATAGATTGCCAGCGTTTCTTTGATCGCACTTCTTTATACGGAGACAATAATCAAGCTTATGCTGACAACGGTATAAGGTATGTTTTCTTCTGTGCGGCCGCTATTGAAGCAACGAAGCAATTGGGCTTTCGTCCCGATATTCTGCACTGCAACGATTGGCATACAGCAGTATCACCGATGATCCTGCGATTAAAATATGCACACGATGCTTTTTTTGATAAAACGCGCTCATTGCTAACCATCCACAACGCTGCCTTTCAGGGAGTTTTTGATCAAGGACAATTGTATCTGGTACCGGAGATCCGTAACGTAAGACACGAAATGATATGCTCAGGCTCATGCGCCAATTTTTTAAAAATGGGCGTATTTTACGCCGACAAAATAAATACGGTCTCTCCTGGCTATGCTTATGAACTTACCACTTACCTAGGCGGACACGGTATGACGGTAAACTTTCTGTCAAGACGAGACGATCTCTCCGGCATAGTCAACGGTTGTGATTACTCAGACTGGGATCCTGCCACAGACTCTTTACTACGCATACGTTACTCTAAAGACACTCTCGAAGAAAAAGTATTGGGAAAGTACCTGTTGCAAAGAAAACTCGGACTTGAAATGGGTGATACACCGATCTACGGCATGGTAGCAAGACTCACTGATCAAAAAGGAATTGGATTGTTGTTACCGATACTCGATCGTTTTTTACAGCATAAAGTACAAATCATCATTGAAGGTACCGGTGATCCAGATTTACAAAGACAAATGCAGGAAATAGCCGACAGACATAAGGATAAAATGGTGTTTTTACCAAAATATGACAATGTTTTGGCGCACCAAATTGAAGCTGCTTCGGATTTCTTTCTTATGCCGTCCATTTTCGAGCCGTGCGGATTAAATCAGATTTACTCGCTAGCTTACGGTACTTTACCTATAGTTCGTGCTGTAGGCGGTTTACGCGATACCGTCATTGACTATGACAGAGATCGCGATCACGGTAACGGTTTTATTTTTAACGATCCTTCTGCCGAAGAACTGCTATCTTGTTTGCGCCGTACCTTAATCCTCTATTTAGAAGATCCTGATGAAATGAGACGCATCAAGCATAACGCCATGAGCAAGCGCTTTTTATGGTCTGACTCCTGTAAAGAATACGAAAAGCTCTACCAAGAAGCTTTGAAGAAACCAAAATGGTAACAAAATTCGGAGGGGCACTGATGTCGCTTCCCCTCCGCTTTTAATTTAAATCAAAAAGCTAGTTTGCATCGTTGCAAAGCTCGTGCATTCTTCTTTCAAATTCATCAAGGGAAGATGCTTTTAAGGCACAGGGCAACAATTTGTCAAATGTTGCATCGTCCATTTTTTTGCCAATTACCTTAATGAGCTTTTGAGGCAACGAGCCGAAACGTACGCTCAGCAGTTTGCACAGGGAATTACCGTTTCCCTCTGCTCGCCCCTCTGCTCGACCCTCCGCTCGACCCTCCGCTCGACCTTCAGCCAAACCTTCCTCTCTGGCTTTGGCTTTCTGCGCTAAGAATTTTTCCATCTTCGCATTTA
>CALBLB010000117.1 GCA_937896115.1 uncultured Succinatimonas sp. | reverse complement strand
CTTATTTTTCCCAAAAACCGCCCAAATCCACAGGACGTGAACTTTTCAACGAAAAATTTCTAAAGGATGAGCTGCTTCTTTTACATGAAAACAAATTAAGCATCGAAGATCTCATGGCATCTTTGACGGAGCTGACCATACGCTCGGCGTTTGATGCTATAAAAATGCAATGTCAAATTCATCCTGAACTTTTTAACAGTACTCTGGTTTTGTGCGGAGGCGGAGCAAAAAATCCTTTGATCCATCAAAATATTGCCTCAAGATGTCAAACGCTTGGAATACACTGCACCGACTGTGCTTCATTCGGCGCTGATCCTGATTTCCTTGAGGCATTGAGTTTTGCCTGGTTTGCCTACAGTTTCTCCAATGCACGCCCTCTTAGGCTCAATGCTTGTACGGGTGCCTCATGCGATCTTATTGCAGGCTCTCTTACTCCCGCGACAACAGGAGCATTTGCACGTAAAAACCGCGGTTAAATTTACCCTAAGATTTTTACAAAAGTAGAACTATAAAGACGTTTAAAGAAGCGGTGCCATTCCAAATGGCTTTTTTAAGCGATTTCCTGTTTGCTTAAAGTGAGAATGTGTATAATTATGTAGTTCTATTAAGGACTACATATGGCGTTTATCAAAGTTCAGAAATTAGTCAGAGACGGAAACAAAATTGTCAGCGGCTCTGCGTCCATAGTCGATACCAGATATGTTCCGGGTGATCAATATCATGCCAAACATTCTGTGATTGAAAGATTAGGTAAGGTTCTGTATTTAAACGATAATCGACGTGAAGGAATTTTCCTCTCTCCTACCCGTGGACTGATTGCATACAACGTTGATCAAGATCTGTTTTCCGAGGTTTCTGAAGATGATCCTCGTATAAGTGACAAGATCTCAAACAAAGCGCCGTTGATCCATACTGTATTTGGTGATCTCTACCTGCTTTTAAAATTTTTGGAAAAACAGGCTTTATACCCGGTATTAAGGAGTGTTTTTTCAAAAAAATCTGACTATGAGCGTCTGCTGGGTCATATTCTTCATGGGGTATTAAAAGACGGTAGCAAGATCCATTGCGATGATTTCTTACGTAAGTCATGTGCAGCCTATCTGTTCTCTGACGTCAATATTGATTCATTCAAATCAGATGTAAAGTTTTATACCGCCATGGGAGCTGACGAGGCACGAATGAATTTCTTTCGCTCATTGGTGAAGTACATGCGTACCTTAAGTCCGAATTTCGGTAAAGGTTGTTACGTTGACTCAACTCCTTTGCCCAACGATTTACGCAATAATCCGTTCAATGCCTTGTGCAGCCACGGCGTAGCTGCTGTATCTGTGCAGATGCGCTTGGTATTGGTGTTGGACGAGGAAAGCGGGATCCCTGTATGGTATGACATTATTCCGGGAAATATCTTGGATCTCAGTACCACCATGAACGTCTTGAATGATGTGGCAGTTTCTTTGGGAGTGGAAATTAAAAGCTTGATCCTTGATGCAGGCTATGTCACCAAAGAGCTTTTAAACGTTTTCAATTTGAATTCAGAGAAAAAAATCATCGGACGCATGCCTGCTAAAAAAGGATTTCCGCATAAACAGTTATATTGGGACTGTAAGAATTTGATAAGCCGCGGTAAATACGAGTTTGTTCTGAACGAGCATACGTATTTCGGCTATAAAAAAGAGATCTTAGTCTTCGGTCTTAAAGAATATGCCTATATCTATGTTGACAGAGAAAACGCCCTGCACGGATTCAGACAATACCTTGAAAACAATGAAGATGAATTTGAATCTCTGAAAGATAAAGACAAGGATTGGCTTTCAGTCAAGTACGGCTATTTTGTGTTGCTTTCCAACCATTCCCTCCTTCCAAGAGATTTGTTAAGAGAGTATTTTGAACGTACAAATATCGAATACGTTTTCAAAACCAGCAAGGAATACCTGGGACTTCTACCCATATCCAAATGGACCGACGCCACCGTACGTGGCAAAATATTGCATGACATTATCGACACCATAATTGTTCTGATGCTACGCAAGCAATACGATTCGACCGGATTTTCTCTATCTGAAATTTTCGGACGTTGTCAGTCACTGATGTGCTTTAATAACGGCGGAAGAATTTGTGTAGAGTCACCGAACAAGCAAACTAAAAGATTTTATTCCTTGTTCGGTTTAGATGTCCCCGCAACTGTTAGTGTGTTTGATCTTAAGAACATGATCGGGAACATGTAGTTCTACTTTTGATTTTTTCTTAGG
>CALBLB010000116.1 GCA_937896115.1 uncultured Succinatimonas sp. | reverse complement strand
ACTACCATCTAACCAACAAAAAATGCTTACAAACCTTGGTGCATCAAGGTTTGTCACTTAGTTAGCTCCTAAAGTCAGGTTTAGGACCTGGATAAGCTCCAAACCTTGACGTATCAAGGGTTATAAGCTTTTTTCTTTGGTCACATGGTAGTATAAAGATCCTGAATATACCCAATTATGATTGTCGTTTTTTGCTCGGAGATCCGGTCAAATTACGATGTTTTGGTTTTATCAATTCGTCTTTTAAGTCTCAATGAGGATGAGTTACGTATGCACTGTAAATACTTAAGCAACAACTCTTGATGCAGATAAATTACGTAGCTTGATGCCAGGCAATTTTAAGTGAGGTTGAAAGCTTTCCTGTGGCTGTTTACTGAATTTTAGCAAAAGGTCAACATGCGTTAATCGCACGACATTTTCGATTATAAATAAACAGGAAATCTTATAAAAAGGATGGCGCACCTGGAGGGATTCGAACCCCCGACCAATCGGTTCGTAGCCGAGTACTCTATCCAGCTGAGCTACAGGTGCATTCTGAACAATCAACGTTCTGGCGCAAAATTATATATGACTTTTTTTTAAGATCAAGTATTTTTTGCAACAAAACCTTTATTCGATAAAAAAGACCGCCGAGCGGTCTTTTTGAGAAAGTGGCGGATAGAGAGGGATTCGAACCCTCGATACAACCCTTATAGTCGTATGCTCCCTTAGCAGGGGAGTACCTTCAGCCTCTCGGTCATCTATCCACTTGGCTTTCAGCGGGAACTAGTATCCGACTTTGACTTTGTATTGTCAAGATCTTTTTTTCTTGAACACTCTTTCCCGTCATTGCGACATATTCTTAAATCTTCAGGAGCATCGATTGCAAGGCGGACTCTTCCGCCTTGAATTTCGAGCACACGCACGGTGATCTCTTCTCCTATCCTAAGAACATTCCCCGGTTTTGAAGAGATCACCAGCATGTTTAAACCCTGCTCTTTAAGAAAGTTTCGGCACTGGCCACAGCCATGGCCAAACCTTCAACCTTAGTGCCGCCGGCCTGAGCCATGTCAGGACGTCCGCCGCCCTTGCCGTCGACAAAGACAGCAGCAGCTCGCACTATGTCGCCGGCCTTGATCTTGGAGGTGAGATCACGTGACACGGCAGCCGTGAGACTTACCTTGCCAAAATTCACCGAACCAAGCAGTACGACACCTGAGTGCATGCGTACCAGCAGATCATCTGCAGCTATACGCAAGGCTTTGGCATCGTAGTTTTCAACCGTTGCGGCCAACAGCTTGACGCCGTTGATCTCAACAGTCTTCGACACCAGTTTCTCGCATTCAAGAGCAATGACGCGTTGCTTTAACGACTCGTTTTCTCTTTCAAGATCGCGTCCGTGTTTTAACAAAGCATCGGTCTTTTCGGCAATGGACATATTGTCAGCCTTCATCAGGTTGGCAGTCTTGACCACATTGCGTACTATCTGTTGCAGATACTCAATGGCAGCAGCTCCGGTTACAGCCTCGATACGACGAACTCCTGAAGCAACGGCCTCATCGGAAACAATTACGAAGGTTCCCAAATCGCCGGTACGATCGACATGAGTACCGCCGCACAGTTCTTTGGAGAAATCCCCCATGGAAACTACGCGCACCTTGTCTTCGTACTTTTCATCAAAGAGTGCCAAGGCTCCGGACTTACGGGCTTCATCAAGATCCATGATCTTGGTTTCAACCTTATCATTGGCTCGGATATGTGCATTGACAATGGAGGAAACCTGCTGACGTTCTGACAAAGTCAAAGGATGACTATACGAATAGTCAAAGCGCAGACGATCCGCTGCTACATAAGAGCCCTTTTGGGTGACGGTGGTACCCAATACTTGACGCAAAGCGGCATCAAGCAGGTGAGTAGCACTGTGATGTGCAGCGACAGCCTTACGGTTTTCTGCATCGACACAGGCTTTAACCTTATCGCCCTTGGAGAATTCGCCAAGTTCGACACGGCCGATATGAATGATGGTCTTACCGATACGCTTGGTATCCTCGACGATGAACTCGGTAGTACCAGAAAGTTTAATCGAACCTTTATCGCCTACCTGACCGCCCATTTCTCCGTAAAAAGGAGTGGCATTAAGCACGATGACGGCACGCTCGTCGGTGGAGATGGTCTGAACCTCCTGACCGTCCTTGTAGATACCGTCGATTACGGCATCACATTCCAAAGTATCGTATCCCTTAAAATCGGTGATCTCGGTAAGTTTGAGATCCTGATTGTAATCAACGTCAAATTTGGAATTCTTCTTGGAAAGAGCTTTCTGCTTGGCCATTTCGGCATCAAAGCCGTCCATGTCCAAAGTATAACCGCGATCGCGTACCACATCCTGAGTAAGATCGGTTGGGAAACCGTAGGTATCATAAAGTTTGAATACCACATCTCCCGGGATCACTTTGTTATCGCCAAGTTTCTTCAACTCGCCTTCAAGCAAAGCCAAACCGCGATCCAGCGTGTTAAGGAAGAGTTCTTCTTCACGCTTTAAGGTCTTCTTAATGAGATCTTTCTGCTCGATGAGCTCAGGATATGCCTTACCCATAAGATCGGCCAAAGTATCGACCAACTTATAGAAAAACACTTCTTTGGCACCGAGTAATCTTCCGTGACGTACGGCTCGACGTATGATGCGGCGCAATACATATCCGCGGCCTTCGTTGGAAGGCAACACACCGTCGGCGATTAAGAACGAGCATGAACGGATGTGATCTGAGATCACGCGTAACGACTTGTTCTTAAGATCACTTACATGCAAAAGATCTGCAACGGCTTTTTCCAATGCCACGAAGAGATCGATGTCATAATTTGAGTGCACGCCCTGCAACACGGCAGCAATACGTTCAAGTCCCAATCCGTTATCGATCATGGGCTTGGCGAGCTTTTCAAAGGTACCGTCAGCTTTGCGGTTGTATTGCATGAACACGATGTTCCAGATCTCGATGAAACGATCGCCGTCCTCTTCAGGAGATCCCGGAGGGCCTCCCCAAATATCGGCACCGTGATCATAGAAAATTTCAGAGCAAGGACCGCAAGGACCGGTATCGCCCATCTGCCAGAAATTATCGGAATTGAAAGCACCGCCCTTGTTGTCGCCGATACGAATGATGCGTTCAACAGGAACCTTGATGATATCCTTCCAGATGTTGTAAGCCTCATCATCCTTATCATAGACGGTGACGGTCAGGGAGTCCTTGGGCAAACCGAAACCTTCGGTAAGCAAGGTCCAGGCATAAGTGATGGCTTCTTTCTTGAAGTAATCACCGAAGCTGAAATTACCCAACATCTCAAAGAAAGTATGATGTCTGGCGGTGTAACCCACATTCTCGAGATCGTTCTGTTTACCGCCTGCACGGACACATTTTTGGGCAGTAGTGGCGCGCAAATAAGGGCGCTTTTCCTTTCCCAAATAAATATCCTTAAACTGATTCATACCTGCGTTGGTAAACAGCAGGGTAGGATCGTTGTGCGGCACCAGAGAACTCGAGCGCACCACGGTGTGACCGTGGGCCTTGAAGAAATCCAGATACGTCTGACGGATCTGGTCTGTTGTCATATACATATGAAAAAAACCTAATTGAATGTGGCCTTTTTGTCAGTGGCAGATTATACCTTGTTTGTGCGTTCAGTCAGGCAGACTTATACAAAATTGCTCCAAAGCTTCGATACAGGTATCACGATCAAATCCACGACGATAAAGAGATGCCAGCATTTTCCGTTTACCTGCATAAGACAAATCAGGAGACAGCGCATAGCGTTTTTGCAAATAAGCTAACGCTAAGGCCTCAAAATCGATCTCATCCAAATAAGGTTCCAGCTCGTCAGGATCAAGTCCGCGCCGCATGGCATCGATTTTCACGCTCATGGGACCTGAAAGTTTGATCTCAGCATGTCTGCAAAGCAACTGAGCAAAACGCTCATCACTTTGCAGACCGTTTTTCCTGCAACGCATTACGGTATTTTCAGCAATATCGGCTTTATACTTTTGCGAAAGTTTTCGCACAAGCTCTTCATAACCGTACTCGCGCGCCGTCAAAAGACGCAGGGCGTAAGCATATGCCTTGTTTTCATCGTCACTTTTTACTTGACGACGCAACATCAGAGATCCTCGGGAATGTCACTGATGAGATCTTCATCTTTAATGGCGTCGTAAGAGTCGTTGGCGTAATTTTCAGAAGAAGAACTTACCTCATCATCATCGTCATCTTCTGAAGATTCTCCTATATCGAGTGAATCGGCATAAGCAGAATTTTGCTTGAAGAACTCTCTGATCTGGCGCTCGATCTCCTCGGCATCCTCAGGATGCTCGTCCAGATAACGCATGGCATTCACCTTGCCCTGACCTATCTTTACATTGTTATATGAGAACCAGGCTCCGCTCTTTTTGATTATCGACGCCTTTTCGCCCAAATCCAGCAATTCACCGTTTTTGGCTATACCGTAGTTAAAGAGAATGTCAAAATGAGCAACTTTAAACGGAGGCGCAACCTTATTCTTGACTACTTTTACTTTAGTCTCGTTACCTATGACCTTCTCTTCTCCTTTTTTGGAATCCTTGCTCTTTTTATCCTTGCCTTCGGTAAGAGCCTTACCCTTGCGTATGTCAAGACGTACCGAAGCGTAATACTTAAGCGCATTACCGCCGGTAGTAGTTTCAGGCGATCCGTACATCACGCCGATCTTCATTCTCAGCTGATTGATGAAGACCACCATGCAGTTGGCCTGCTTGATTATGCCGGTAAGTTTGCGCAAAGCCTGAGACATGAGTCTGGCCTGCAAACCTACATGGTTATCCCCCATATCGCCTTCGATTTCAGCCTTGGGTACCAAAGCCGCCACCGAATCGATGACAATCACGTCAACTCCGCCTGAACGTACCAAGGTTTCGCAGATATCCAAAGCCTGTTCACCCGTATCAGGTTGCGAAAGGAACACGTTTTCGATGTTCACCCCCAAACGTTTGGCATAAACAGGATCAAGTGCATGTTCGGCATCGATGAACGCGCATATTTTTCCCTTTTTTTGGGCCTGCGCTATAAGTTCCAAAGTGAGGGTGGTCTTACCTGAGGATTCCGGTCCGAAGATCTCGATAACGCGCCCCATGGGCAAACCGCCTATTCCCAATGCCAAATCCAGCGATAAAGAGCCTGTAGGGATCGCCTCTATATCCAAAGCCGTGTTTTGTCCAAGACGCATGATGGCGCCTGTTCCGAACTGACGTTCGATCTGTTCCATGGCGGCCTGCAAAGCCTTTTCTTTATTGGGATCCTTGGTAAGGTTCGCCACCAAAGATGCCGAACTTACCTTATCTTTCCCTTTACTTTCTTTCTTTTCTTTTGCCGCCATATCATACTCCGTATCAAGTAATTATTTTGTTTGTATAATTATACAAAATTATATACAAATAAATAAATTATTCTTTTAACTTTTTTTAATACTAATACAACCAATAAGCATGCCATTAACCAATGGATACCATTGTCTGTTTTAGGATCCGTCCTCACATTTTACACGGCAAAACTTCAAGCAAAACATGCCCGCGGCTTTTTCCGCCTATGGTATTTAATCGTTAACGGTGAATATTATAACTAATTGATAGTTATAGTTTTATTTGCTATGTTCATTTTTGCCGCCTAAAAATCAAGTCGTATCATCACACGATGTTTTTGCAAACATTCAAACTTCCGTACACAGAAGATTAAGCTTTTGCTACCATTGCCACCGCAAAAAGCAAAACTATCGTTTAACCTGTAACTAATCGTCACAATACAGAATAAAAACAGTTTTCTCCTTGCTGTTGTAATAAAAAATCCGGTAACTATCCATGGCCAATACACAAGACACTAAAGACGGCATCACCCCGATGATGAAACAATATTGTGAGATCAAGGATCAATATCCTGATACCTTGGTTTTTTACCGTCTTGGCGATTTCTACGAAATGTTTTTTGACGATGCCGTAAAAGCCTCGAGATTGCTTAATCTTACCCTTACTCACCGCGGAACCAACAAAGGTACCCCCATACCTTTGGCAGGCGTGCCTTTCCATGCCGTGGACAACTACATCTCAAGGCTCATCCGCATGGGTGAATCCGTGGTGATCTGCGAGCAGATTGAAGACAAACAAAACAAGAAAACTAAAAATTTCATTCGCAAAGTATCCCGCATCGTAACCCCGGGAACCGCTACCGATGACGGTATTGCGCCGGATCGCGAAGACAATCTCATTGCCTGCGTGTACGAAGGCAAACACTTTTTCGGCATAGCTTCTTTGAATCTAGGATCAGGATCGTTTAAAACTTCTGCCGTAAGGGATTTAAAAGAATTGGCATTGGCTTTGGATAAAATCGCCCCGGCAGAAATAGTCTATCCTGAGGAATTTGCTCATCAGGAGATCTTGTCAGCCTTCAAAAGTCGCAAAGAGTTGCCAAAATGGAACTTTGAATTAAAAACCTGCTATGAACTTTTGTGCCGTCAGTTCCATACTCAGACCTTATTCGGATTCGATATTGAAAATATCGAAGACGGGATCTGCGCTGCCGGTGCGTTGTTAGCCTATGTACGTTCCACCCAAAGCGGTCCGCTTGAGCACATTCGTTCGATTTCCCGTGATGACTTCGGATCGCTTCTGCTTATGGATCAAACCGCCCAACGCAATCTTGAACTTACCGCCAATTTAAGAGGTGAGTTTAAAGGATCGCTTCTGTCAGTACTGGATCATTGCATCACCGCCATGGGATCGCGCCGATTACGCCGCATGCTTTTAGAGCCGCTGCGCGATAATAATCGTGTCAATGCACGTCTTGATCTAGTCGAAGCATTGTTAAATTGCGATCAGGAAACCTTGGATCTGCTGCTTGATCCCATAGGAGATCTGGAACGCATTACCGCCAGAGTAGGTCTTGGTACCGCGCGTCCTAAAGATCTCATGGTATTGCGAGAAGCGCTGAAAACCGTACCCAAAATTAAAGATTTTCTTGGAAAAAGTGATTCTGCGGTATTGCAATACTACGCAGGAAAACTCGATCCTCTTACCGATACCTGCACTTTGCTGTGCAAAGCCGTAAAGGAAATTCCTTCAACTTTTGTACGTGACGGCAACATAATTGCCGACGGTTATAACGAAGAACTGGATTCGTTGCGCGAACTTATGAACGGCAGTGCCTCGGTTCTTGAAAAAATGGAAGCAAAAGAGCGGGAGGCAAGCGGGATCGCTACGCTTAAAGTCGGCTACAATTCAGTATCCGGCTACTACATCGAAGTTCCGAGATCTCAAAGCGTTAATGTTCCTTCTAACTATCATCGCAAACAAACCCTTAAAAACAACGAACGTTATACCACTCAGGAATTACGTGATCTCGAAGAGAAAACTCTGACTGCCCAGGAACGTTCGCTCTTGCTGGAAAAAGAGCTGTTTGAGGCTTTGATAAAAACACTCCAGCAGGATCTTAACGCACTGTCGGTTTTATCAGACCGTTTATCCTTACTCGATGCCTTGCTCTCCCTTGCCAAAACTGCAGATGAATACGATTATGTGCGTCCGGAGCTTTCTTGCGACTCCGTCATTGCCATACGCGACGGCCGTCATCCTGTCATCGAGACTTTAACTGACAAACCTTTTGTAGCTAATTCCGTATCCATGGGAGTTGAACGCATGCTGGTGATCACAGGTCCCAACATGGGCGGTAAATCCACTTACATGCGTCAGACTGCCTTAATTTGCATCATGGCCCGTGCCGGCTCTTTCGTTCCTGCCTCGTCGGCTCTCATAGGAGACATCGACCGTATCTTTACAAGAATAGGTGCATCTGATGATCTCGTATCAGGACGCTCTACCTTCATGGTAGAAATGGAAGAGGCATCGTCAATTCTTAATAACGCCACGACAAAATCGCTGGTACTGATGGACGAAATAGGTCGAGGCACCAGTGCCGTAGAAGGAGCAGCTCTGGCTTATGCCATCGCCGTACATCTGTGTTCACGCCTTGGCTGCCTTTCTTTGTTCTCTACCCATTATTCGGAAATAGGTACGCTTGAAGGCAATTATCCTCAGGTGCGCAACCTTTGCTTCAAAGCAGAAGAAAGTCACGGCAAGATCTGTTTTTTGTATCACGTAAATGCCGGGAGCATCAGCCACTCCTACGCAATTGAAGTAGGAAAACTTGCAGGTTTACCTGCTGACGTGATCAGCATGGCAAACAACATGATAGGTAACAAAGAGATTAAGGTACAGCTAAAAGAGGTAGCGAGATCTTCAGACACAGCACCGGAGCAAACTCAGACGGCAAATACCTCTCAAGATCCTTCGACCAAAGAAGCTGTGGGACTCATTACTAAAACCGACACTGACAATCTTACCCCGTTGCAGGCACTGAACCTGCTGGTAAAGATAAAAGGTATGCTCAAAGACTGATCTTAGAAATCACTGCTCCTCTGCTTGCTTGCAGAGGAAAATAACAACAGCTCTTAATTATTATGTCCGTCATCAGTGAAATCATCAGTATCGATACCGTGAGCTTCGCACAACTGACGCAATTGGCGCATGGCTTCGTTTTGGATCTGACGTACCCGTTCGCGCGTCAGGCTGATCTTGGCTCCCAAATCATCCAAAGTCTCAATAGCATCCCCGTTTAAGCCGAAACGTCCTGCTATGATCCTGCGCTGTTTGGGCGGAAGATTTTTAAACCAATTTTTAACAAAATTTACGGCTTCATCCCGATATATAGAACCTGCGGGAGTATCGGATGCAGTATCCGGTAAGATCTCAGAGAGCGTCATATCGCGTTCGTCGTCATGCCCGTTACCGTTATCCATCGAAACAGTGCCTTCAACCAATGCAAGCAAACGTCGCACATGATCGACGTCACTGCCGGCTTCCTTGGCTACCGCTCCTACCGAAACCGAATCGGTATGCAATGTTTCCTGCAAACGTCTTTTGATCCGCAAAAAAGTATTAAGTTCCTTGATCACATGCGATGGCAGACGTACTAAACGCGATTGCTTGCTTATGGCCATTTCCACGGCCTGACGTATCCACCAAGTGGCATAAGTTGAAAAGCGGAAACCTTTATCCGGATCGAACTTTTCGACTGCATGGATCAGTCCGAGATTGCCTT
>CALBLB010000115.1 GCA_937896115.1 uncultured Succinatimonas sp. | reverse complement strand
GTCCCTCATCCACCTCTGTAAATTCAGGCTTACTCAAAGCATCGGTGCGCGCGTGCTCCTGCATGATCTTAAGCAGATCTCCTAGTTCCTCATCGTCATCACTGTCAGGAAGGTTGAAGATCTTTACCATATCCTGCATTTTGATGTCTTTGCGCTGTGCTTCAAGCGGCAGTCTGCCGGTATCGCGATTATGGCTGATAAGTGCGTACGCAGCCTCCAGGATCCCTTTTTGCGAGCGATAATTCTTGGTAAAAACGAAGCATTTGGCCTGAGGATGCCTTGCATTAAACCCGGTAAACAGCTTTACGTCCGCACCGCGAAACGAATAAATGGTCTGATCAGGATCGCCTACGCTAAAAAGATTACCGTACCTTGAGGATAAACATTCGCACAATTCATATTGCAACGCATCTATATCCTGAAATTCATCAACCATGAGGTACTGCAGGCGCTTTTGCCAACGCTCTCTTATCTCATCGTTAGTGCGCAAAAGATACAAGGTAAAGGCGATGAGATCGTCAAAATCAAGACTGGAGGCCATGCGTTGCTGTTGCAGATAACGATAAAAAAGCCTGCCCTTAATTCCTTGCTCTATGTTTTCAAGCTCGGATAAAGTTTTACTGTCAGGCGCTAAAAACTCGTCTACATACGCAAGACTTATCAGACTTTTACGCGCATCGATATAATCCCAGGCATCTTGCAACGGTAATTCGCGTCCGTTAATGCGCAGCTCTTTATAAAGAGGTTTTAAGGCATCGCGTACATCCTGCACGGACCATAAAGAAAAGTTTGTGGCTATCCCCAAAGCCGCGGCTTCTTCGTGTAAAAACTCACAACAAAAGCCGTGAAAAGTCGATACCTGAGGTCGTACGTTGTCTCCCAAAAGCGCCCGAATGCGTTTTTTCATCTCATTTGCAGCTTTATTGGTAAAAGTCACGCATAAAGCCGCGCTAGGAGAGATCCCTAAAGCTCCTACGAGATAAGCATAACGCACGGTAAGCGTTTTGGTTTTGCCGGTACCAGCTCCTGCCAATACCCTGACATATCCTTCAGTTAATGAAGCTGCCTGTGATTGTTCAAGATTAAGCCCTGTCAACAGCCTGTGCATGTTGCTTCCTTTAAGATCTTCAGAATATTTGCAGGGATCATTGTATCAAAGCTTTAAAAAACAGCTCTGGCCAAATTATTTTCGCAGTTTGCAAAAAAAAGGCAGAACCACTTTTTCGATCCTGCCCAAACGCTAGAGAAATGAGAAGAAACCAAGTTGCGCAAATCGGCAGCAAGATTTCATTGAATTCAATATACTCAGCCTGTTATCATTAGTAAATCAGAAATAACTTATCTCAACATTAGATTTTCTAATATTTAAAACAAACCGCAGCTTCACCAGCGTTTTTTGACGAAGACTCCTGCAAGAGGTGTAAATGAATCGCTATCTCGTTTTACAGCGCATCGTAGAACTTAGGACCTTTACCAAAGCGGCAGACGAGTTGGGACTTACCCAGAGTG
>CALBLB010000114.1 GCA_937896115.1 uncultured Succinatimonas sp. | reverse complement strand
AATAACGGCATGTCTATCCTGGGTATAGACGCCAATTGGCAACGAACCGTAAAAGGTGCCGTATTGCTGTTAGCCGTGGTAGTTGATGTGCTTTCTAAAAAGCGCGGCAGATAATTAATTAAGGTTTAGGCAGCATCCTGGATGTTGCCTAATGGAGACAAGATCATGAAATATTTGTTGGGCGTTGATTTGGGAACCTCGGGTACCAAAACCGTGCTCTTTGATGAAAAAGGCAATGTCGTAGCTTCGGCATTGCGTGAATATCCTCTGATCCAGCCTCAAAACGGTTGGGCAGAGCAGGATCCTGAGGCTTGGTACCAAGCTGCCGTGGATACCGTAAAAGAGGTTTTGCGCAAATCCGGGATCCCCAATACCAAGATAGCAGGTCTTGGTATTTCAGGACAGATGCACGGTCTGGTGATGCTGGACGATGAAGGCAGGGTTCTGCGCAATGCCATTTTATGGTGTGACGGGCGTACCGACAAACAATGTCAGGAGATCACCTCCTTAGTCGGAGCGCAACGTTTAATCGAGATCAATGCAAATCCGGCGCTTACGGGTTTTACCGCTCCCAAGATCTTATGGGTGCGCGAGCATGAACCTGAGATTTATGCAAAATGTGCACATATACTCCTGCCGAAAGATTATGTGCGTTTTCGTCTGACCGGTGATCTTTTTATTGAAATATCAGATGCTTCAGGTACAAATCTTTTGGATATGACCAAAAGAGAATGGTCAGATGAAATTTTGTCCAAACTTTCCATAGACAAAAAACTACTACCGAAACTGGTCGGCTCTTCAGAATGTGCAGGGCACATAAGTGCAGAAGCTGCCGAGGTTACCGGTCTTTGTCAGGGCATGATCGTTGCCGGCGGAGCTGGTGACAATGCTGCCGCTGCCATCGGTACCGGTGTATGCCGCGACGGACAGGCTTTTGTTACTTTGGGAACTTCCGGGGTGATCTTTGCCCATACCTCGCATCCTGCCAGCGATCCTTTGGGAAGGGTGCATACTTTCTGCGCTGCAGTACCCGGTGCCTGGACTGCCATGTCGTGTACTTTGGCAGCAGGGCTGTCTCTAAGATGGGAACGCGACGTGCTGTTTGCTCATGAAAAGGAGAACGAAGAGCGCGACGGGCGCGATGTGTATGATCTCATGACTGCGCAGGCATCCGAGATCCCTTCAGGTGCTGACGGGCTTATTTATCTGCCTTATCTTATGGGTGAAAGATCTCCTGTATTGGATCCTAAGTCACGCGGCGTATTTTTCGGTTTGTCGGCTATGCACACCAAGGCTCATATGACCAGAGCCGTGCTCGAAGGGGTAACTTTTTCCCAGCGACATAACCTGCATGTATTAAAAGAGATGGGCGTTGTACCCAAAACTTTGATGGCCTGCGGAGGCGGAGCTTCATCTCCCCTTTGGCGTCAGATGCTTGCGGATGTGATGCAGGTTAACGTTAAGACCATGAAATCAAAAGAAGGGCCTGCTTTGGGCGCTGCCATTTTATCCGGTGTGGCTGCAGGAGTGTTTGCTTCGGTAGAAGAAGGTTGTGATAGTTGCGTACGTTGTGCTGAGGTACAAAGTATCCCTGATGCTAAGGAAGTTGTACGTTATGATCGCATCTATTCTTTGTATCAAAGTCTGTATCCTGCGTTGCGTCCTAGTTTTTCCCGTCTAGCAAGGTTGCGTGACGAACTGTCTGGCGCAAAACCTACCTATCCTGAGGTTACTTCGGTTGAATTTGAGCGTTACGGGCGTGTTTTGAATACTCTTGACAATGAACGCATCGTATCCTTGCTGAAAAAAACGGCTTTGCCCAAGGAAGGTACGGTTTACGTGGCTTCGGAGCCTTTGCTTGAAGAGCAGGATCTGCTGTTGTCCATTCAAAATACCGTGTTTGGCGGTTTGCCTGTAGAAATGGGGTACTGTGCAGGTTATAACCGCGCTTTGAATTGCTTGGAATTCCATCGTTCCAGTGAAATCAATGTGGCAGAAAAGGATATGCTCCTTATGGTAGCTCCGGCTACGGCTATAAAAGGAAACTACGTTGATTCTCAGGAAGTGGAGATCTTCTTAGTCAAAGCAGGCACGGCCGTGCAGTTTTATGAGACTACTTTGCATTATTGCCCGTGTACGGCAGACGGTGAGCAGTATTTCAGAATGTGCTGCATTCTGCCGCGCGGTACCAATACGGCACGTCCTGACGGAGTTGACTCTGACGGCGAAAACGGTTGTCTTACCAACAATAATAAATGGCTTTATGCCCACAAAGACTCTGTTGAAGCCAAATCAGGACTTACTAAAGGCGTAGTGTTGGGAGACAATATTACGCTTTAAATAAAATTCAATTATTAGAAGAGATCAC
>CALBLB010000113.1 GCA_937896115.1 uncultured Succinatimonas sp. | reverse complement strand
GCATCCATAATCGACCATAAGTCCATGAATGAATTTTCTACCGGAGTACCTGTCATTGCCAACACGAACTCTGATTTTAAAGACTTGATGCACTCGGTACTTAATGAATTCGGAGTTTTGATCTTTTGAGCCTCGTCAAGAACGATAAGTCCCCATTTGTGACACACGAAGAAATCCTGATGTATGCGAACAGTTTCGTAAGAAGTAACGGTCCAGAATTTATCTTCAAGTTGCTCACATTGTTCAGTCAGCGGCAAAGTTTTTAATTTGGAAATCACTCCGCTGGTAAGATGCACGCCTTTGCCAAAACGCTCTCCAAGCCATTTAGCACCTTCTTCAAGCCAATTGGCACGCAATCCGGCAGGAGCAATGATTAGTGCCGGCTTGTTCTTATCATCCAGAAGATTCCCTTCGGCAATCCAGGCCAAAAAAGCCAAACATTCTATGGTCTTGCCAAGTCCCATATCATCGGCAAGCAAAGCTCCAGGACATCCTAAATTCCATAAACTGCACAGCCATGCCAAACACTCCTGCTGATGAGGCAAAAGAGAACATCCTGCTGCATTTAAAGATGACAACTGATGTTGCCAAGGCTGACGCTTGGTAAATTGTGCGTTATATTCAAGCGCATGCAGATTACGTTTGAGATCCGGTCCAAACAAAATCTTTTGTTCGTCTTGTCCCAAATTCAATTCAGCAGATTTATCTTTTCCTTGTCTTGAAGTTCCGTCAACTTCCCCATCATCATCAAGTCTCGGATCTTCATTTATTAGCTTGCCGAATTTATCCAGACATTTTTCAAGTTCTTCTATTTGTACGGTTTCAAGCGGTGTTTCCGTACCGTTGATCTCCACCGTATCAAGTCCCTGAGCCAAAGCTTTTTTGGCTTTTTCAATTATGCGGCGCAATTCCGTTTCGCTAAGCCACAAAAATTCGCCGTCAAGCAAAACGCCTACGCGATCGTCAGTATCACCGAACCAATCTGCAGGGATCGTTTTTACAAATGAACAGGTCTCCTTTTGCCAAGGTCCCAATGCTTTGACACGATCGCTGCAAAACTCCGGAGTCTCTACAAAAACATTGGAAATGATCTCTTCAAGGCTGTCCGGTTTAATCGCAGGATCATCGATTAATGATGCCAGCTTATGCGCAGGATTGGCCAAAAAAGAAAGTCTGTCCTGTGCAGATCCTTTATTGATTTTTCTTACTGCTTCAAGCAACAATAAAGTGTCCTTAGGCATGAAAAGGTAGGTATCTTTACCTACCGGAACATGGCCGGAAAGCTTCATGTCGCTGTTTAGGTATTTGACGAAAGCCTCTTTTTCCTTTTTAAGCAATAACGGAATAAAATCGTCATCTCCTGCTCTTTTGGGCCTGATCACGACAGGAACGATTGTTCCGTCATCGTTAAGCTCTGCCGTGAATCGATACCCGGTAAGTAGCTTTGCGTGACTAAACTCGGCAACCGCATTTTTTACTGCTTCACAAGCACTTAAAACAGCATCTGCTCGGGCCCAGGCAAACTTAGGATCGATTTGTCTTTGGGATCGTTCTCTTAATAATTGATCGATGGTTTCGGCAACTATATAAGTCTCAGGCGGTAACAAATGAGTTACCGCGCTTGAGGTTTTAAATAACAGACCCTGGCGAACAGGTGCTATCAAACGTCGACGACGCTCTGAATAAAAGATGTAATCGATACTGAAATTAGCAAGATACGGCGAGCTTTCATGCTCTATAGCCAGCGATTCACCGCTCATATCGGGAAGCCCCAGATGCGGCCACATTTCATAAGGCATTCCTACAGCCAAAACCGCATCAGGAATCATGACACTAGCCTGCTCCTCGTTCCAAGCGGCTGCTCCGCAATCAATCAAAGACTGCAAGCGCTGTACGGTCCGAAGTTGCTCTTCATCTGCCAAGACACTCCATTGCGATAAAGGCAATATATTGCCGTCAGGATCAGTACATTTGATGATAAAAGTCTGGCAACTGTCAGTGTATTCAAGGAATTTCTGATACAGCTCGTCTTCACGTTCTGTAAAGTCACTATCGTCAGAGCCGTTATTTTTTTCATTATCCAAAAATGCCGACATAGCTGCATAAAAAGTACTGCATTGCGAAGGCGGCAATTGGAATTTTTCAAAAGCGAAATTGCAGGTCGGAACTTTAGTTTTGTTGTTTTTAAAAAAGTTTTTAAAAAAAGACATAAACTGCATCGCTCCCTACAAACTAAATTCGTCTTCCGAGGAAATTTTCCAATGCATAAGTAGCCTTCCTTTGCCAACCTAGTCCATGGGAAATTGTTTCGATGTAAGTATAAAAACTGTCCATGGATGTAATGTCCTTTGTATAATCAAGCTCTGTCTGTTTACTAAGATCCAATTCAGGATGCTCTGAATAATCGATAATTCGCAAACTTCCAAGATTACTGATCTCAATTGCCTGAATTTTCTGATTTTTCATATCGCCGATCTTCATGATCAGGGCACTTGATCTATCATTAGAGTTATTTAAAAGTCCAATCTTGTTAAGTGGGAATTTTCTTCTTAATTCATAAAGACAGTGGCTTGGAACAAAAATGTGACTTTCCATGATTAAGCCTTGTGCCCAGATCTCCATCCAAAACTGCTTTCTCTCAAGCCATCTCACCCCTCTTGCGCCCCTTCTTTCCATAATTTCCGCATTAGAAATAATTTCAAAACCATCACTGAGGGTTCGACCTACATTCCAAAATTCCAGAATTTGCCGCCATTTTTGATCAAGCTGTTGCCACTCAAGATTCACTGCAATTTCGGTGATGGGGCCCAAAAACTTGGTAAACAGATCCAGCAAAAGCGTTCTTAATTCTTCAAAATCACCTGCGGATTTTATTTTCCCTGAAAAAGGAGACAATATTGCCTCGGCAAATGCATTCAAGGCATGAGGATCCCGTAATTTGCCGCTGATAAGAGACTCTGTTTCTATAAATTCCACGACATTTTTATATACATCGCTATCGTGTTTTCTCTGTTGTTGTGATTCAGCAATGCACTGATTTAAACGCTTGGTATAACGATTAAGACCTGCTTTCCAAGCAATATTGACGATCGTTTCTGAAGGAGGTAAATAACTTTCTTCAGTGATTTTAGATAAATATTCGCTAATCTCCAGATCAATAGGAGCATCACTGGCTATATTTTGCGGAAACAAAGGATCAAAAAATCCTTTTTGCACCGCATCGGCAACTGTCTGACTCAACGAGGAAACTTCCCTGACAAATCCGCACAGTTTATTTTGTTGCTCAGTATTTTCACTCCAAAAATACCAAGTGCAGGCGGCCAACCTTTCTGCGGCTTGGGTATTACGATCTTGAATGATTTGCCTGATGATCGCATCGCTTATAGCCTGATCATGAAACAGCGGCGGGCAATCATGTCCTATGCCGCTTATCAGTAATTGGGCGGCATCTGCCAATTCGTCATTATTCAACTCAGAGATCGAAATTCCTTCTTTTATTCGATGCCAAAGCGGACGTAAACGAAAAGATGCAATTTCTGAATTTATTCCCCACTGGTACTGGATCTTCTTAACTGCTGAATCCAGAATCTTAAACTTCGGATATTTCTTTTTGGCAAGGTTCAAAGAGATATCAGTGAGATATTGATCAAATTCGTCTAAATCCACGATCAAAACTCCGTTTGTTTATGCGACGAACGATGATTTAAAAGCTTTTGATCCTCCTCAGTAAGTTTCGGTTCCGTAAAGATGAAACGAAATTCGATGCGGCGGTTGGCAGCATCCGAGGTAGGGGTATCATGATGATGTCCAGGGAGCGGTCGATCGGCTCCGTAGCCTGATAAAGAAAACAACGATTCTCCGTTGGAATTGGTCATACTTGCAAGTTCCGGGTT
>CALBLB010000112.1 GCA_937896115.1 uncultured Succinatimonas sp. | reverse complement strand
AGCGGAATACACATTGAACCTACGGCGGCCACTGTGGCAGGACCTGATCCTGAGATTGCTCCGTAGAACAGGCAAGTAATGATCACGGTTACAGGAAGACCAGCAGTACGTCTGCCGATAAAATAGGCAAAGAAATCAAAAAGTTTTTGAGAGATCCCGCCTTTTGCCATGATCACTCCTGAGAGAATGAACATAGGGACAGCCAACAGCACGTAGGTGTCCAAAGCCGTGATCATATTTCTGAAAACGAAAACGGCATTAGCAGGGAAGGACGGATTGAACATCGAGGTTACAAGGGCGCTTGATCCCACGGCAATTGCGATGGGAACGCCGATAAATAATGTAACTACGAAAACGAGGAAAACAGCAGCAGTGATCATTGTTTGTTCACCTCCGTTGTGTGATTGACTTTTTTAGCGTCTTTTAAAATGATTACGTATTTCTGAACAAGTCTGAAAATGGTCAGGATCAACCCTATAAGCAGAGCAACATAGACTGCATACATTGGGATCTGCATGGCAGGCGAGTGCTGATTGGTTTTTATCAGCATCTTTACTGCTTTAAATGCATAGGGAAGCATGTAGCAGCAGAAAACAAAGAAGAAAATGTCCTGAATGACTCGTAAGGTTTTCTCTATTTTCGGCACAAATGTTTCAAGAATATTTATGCGTATGTGAATGTCGTATTTGACCGCATAACTCATTCCTATGAATACAAACCAGATGAACATGTATCTGGTAAGCTCCTCAGGCCAAGACAGGGAATAGTTGACTGCATAACGCATAAAAACTTGAATTCCCATGATGATGACCATGATTGCCAGGAGTGACAAAACAATTACTTCTTCAAAGTATTTGTCCAACCACCGAAGGATCTTCATAAAGGCTCCTCATGTTTGCTTGATTAGCTGATGATCTATTTGTTCTCAAAATATGATCATTTGTTGGCAGTATAGTGATCATAAATTGATAATTTTGTGAAATAGATCGAGTATTGATAAATAGATGCTTATTTTATGATCATACTTTGATATCAAAGTGAGTGCGTGTAATATACATGTATAGGTGCTTTCATAAGCTGTCGGCAGAGGCAATAAGAAGATATGATCCCCGTTGAAAGAAGAAATAAAATCGTAGAACTCGTTGAAAATAAAGATGTTATGAGCCTCCCTGAGCTTGCGGACGTATTGGGAGTTTCTATGATCACCATTAGAAGGGATTTAAAGGAGATCATAAAAAAAGGACTGCTGCAGCCTGTGTTCGGCGGGGTAAAAGCTGTCAGCAGATTATCAGAAGAGCCTCATCGCGATTACTATGAAAAAAGAGCCATTCCTCAAAAAGAAGCAATATCTCTTAAAGCTCTTCCTTATATAAATAAAAATGCGTGTATCTATCTTGATGCTGGTACCACAACCTTCGCTCTTGCAGAAAAGATTTGCCAAAGGGATGATTTGACTGTAGTTACCAATGATTTCGGCATAGTTAATCTATTGATCAGAAAATCAAACTGTAAACTCATACATACCGGCGGTACCGTAAATCGTGAGAATATGGCTTGCGCAGGAGAAAGCACGGCGATGGCTTTGGAGAAATTGAGCATAGATGTGGCTTTTATTTCATCGACATCCTGGGATCTCAGAGGCATCACTTCATCTTCAGAAGCTAAAATTGCAGTAAAAAGAGCTTTGGTAAAAAGCTCACGTCGGCGGATCTTGCTATGCGATTCGCTTAAATTCGGTACTGTAGCGACTTACCTTGCGCTTCCTATTGAAGAGTTTGACACGGTGATCACCGATACAGGCTTAAGTAAAGATGCCGCTGTAGCCGTGCATGAAAAAGGTGTTGAGTTGATTTTGGCATAATCATTCCTTTACATTTCTGTGTATTACCTTTTTGTAAAAATTGCAAATTAAGAGTTTGCATCAAAGACTTTCAAGTCTTATCAAATATAATGTGGTAGAAGGATATTAGGTCATTGCTGGTGATCTAATTCAGAACATGAGCCTGATTTTATAACTAGTTGATTTATAAGGTTATAGGCATAATTCTATATATAGAATATGATTGAAG